>JAFSZQ010000048.1 GCA_017458885.1 Oscillospiraceae bacterium | reverse complement strand
GTCTACTACGAGCTTTTGAACAAGTGGGAGAGTTGGAAGCGCCTCGGCGTCAAGGCAAGCGAGATGGAATCCGCCGCGCTGTTCGTCGTGGCGGCGGCGCTGCACGTCCGCTGCGGCTCGTGCTTCCACGTCGTCTGGAACCAGGAGCGCGAGAAGGCGGGGCTGGATCAGGACATGAGCGAGGACACCTCCGCCGCCGTCAAGGTCGCGGTCGAGGCGCTCAAGCTCGTCATCGCGCGGGATCGGGCGAATGGCTGAGAAGACCATCGGCGTCATCGGCGGCATGGGGCCGCTCGCGACCGCCGACCTCTACCGCAAGCTCGTCGAGCACTGCGACGCCGCGACCGACCAGGAGCACCCGCGCGTCGTCATCGACTCGAACACCGCCATCCCCGACCGCACGGCGGCGCTGCTCCACGGCGGCGCCGACCCCGTGCCGGAGCTGGTCAAGAGCGCGCGCCGTCTCGTCGGCGTCGGCGCGGAGCTGCTGGTCATGCCCTGCAACACCGCGCACTGCTTTTACGACGCGGTCGCGGCGGGCGTAAGCGTCCCCGTGCTGCATATGCTCGCGCTGACGCGCGACGCGCTGCTCGCGCGCGGCGTGAAATCGGCGGGCTTGCTCGCGACCGACGGCACGGTGCAAACGGGCGTGTATCAGAAGGCGTTCGACGGCAGCGGCGTGACGCTGCTGACGCCGGACGCGGCGGGGCAGGCGGCGGTGATGGAGCTGATCTATCGCGGCGTGAAGGCGGGCGACACGGCCTGCGACGCGACGGCGTTCCGCGCGGTATGCGAAGCCCTGCTCGCGCGCGGCGCGCAGACGCTGATCCTCGGCTGCACGGAGCTGCCCCTCGCGTTCGACCTGTATCATCTCGACTATCCCCACGCCGACCCGACGCTGGAGCTGGCGCTCGGCGCGCTCCGCGCGGCGGGGTGCAAAACGAAATAAAAGGAGGCTGCCGCCATGGCGCTTGCCGACCGAATCTTCCGCGAGACCTGCCTTGACATCCTGAACAACGGCGTCCGCGACGACGACCTGACCGTCCGCCCGCACTGGGAGGACGGAACGAGCGCGCACACGATCAAGAAATTCGGCGTCGTGAACCGCTACGACCTCTCAAAAGAGTTCCCGATCCTGACGCTGCGCCGCACCTACTGGAAAAGCGCGGTGGACGAGCTGCTGTGGATCTGGCAGAAGAAGTCGAACAACGTCCACGACCTCTCGAGCCACATCTGGGACGCATGGGCGGACGAGAACGGCAGCATCGGCAAAGCTTACGGCTACCAGCTCGGCGTGAAGCACCATTACCCCGAGGGCGACATGGACCAGGTCGACCGCGTGCTGTACGACCTGAAGCACAACCCCGCCTCGCGCCGCATCCTGACGAACCTTTACAACTTCGCCGACCTGCACGAGATGGCGCTCTACCCCTGCGCGTACTCGATGACGTTCAACGTCTCGGGCGGCACGCTCAACGCCATTTTGAACCAGCGCAGCCAGGATATGCTGGCGGCGAACAACTGGAACGTGGTGCAGTACGCGGTGCTGGTGCATATGTTCGCGCAGGTCAGCGGGCTCAAGGCGGGCGAGCTGGTGCACGTCATCGCGGACTGCCACATCTACGACCGCCACATCCCCATCATCGAGAGGATGCTCCGCGAGCTGGAGCATCCCGCGCCCAAATTCACGGTCGATCCGACGGTGACGGATTTTTATTCGTTCACGAAGGACAGTTTTACGCTGGAGGGCTACGAATACGCGTCGTTCGAGGACAAGATACCCATTGCGATTTGAGGAGAAGCCTATGCAAGCCATCGTCTGTGTCAGCGAAAACTGGGGCATCGGTCTCGGCGGCGACCTGCTGTTCCGCCTCTCCGCCGATCTGCGGCGCTTCCGCGCCTTGACCCTCGGCAAAACCGTTATTTTAGGTTCGCGCACGCTAAAAACCTTCCCCGGCGGCAAGCCGCTGCCGGGGCGGCGAAACGTCGTCCTGACCCGCAGTGAAGCGCCCATCCCCGGCGCGGAGACGGCGCGCACGCGGGAGGAGGCGCTCGCGCTCGCGGGCGGCGACGCGGTCGTCATCGGCGGCGCGAGCGTCTACACGCTGCTGCTGCCCGACTGCGCTCGCGCGCTGGTGACGAAGGTCTTCGCCGCGCCGGAGGCGGACAGCTTCTTTCCCAACCTCGACGTCCACCCCGACTGGCGCGTCGCGTCGGAGAGCGGGGTCATGGAGGAAAACGGGCTGCGGTTCCAATACGTCGACTATGTGAAGGCGTGACGCATGGCTGATTTTTCGACCGACGTGCGCTATATCAAGGGGATCGGGGAGCAGCGCGCGAAAGTCCTGCAAAAGCTGGGGATCGCGAACCTGCGCGACCTGATCTCCTACTTCCCCCGCACCTACGAGGACAGGCGCGCATACAAGCGCATCGCCGACCTCGTCGCGGGCGAGAGCGCCTGCGTCCGCGCCGTCGTCGCGGACGAGCCGCGGCTGTCCCACGTCCGCAAGGGGCTCGACCTCGTGAAGCTCCGCGTCGTGGACGAGTCGGCGGCGCTCGACCTCACCTATTTCAACCAAGCCTATCTCAAAAACACCTTCCACACCGGCGAGGAGTACGTCTTCTACGGCAGGGCCGAGGGCACGCTTCTGCGCAAGCAGATGACGAACCCGCTCTTCGAGCGCGCGGGCGAGAACCGCGTCACGGGGCGCATCGTGCCGATCTACCCGCTGACCGCGGGCGTGAGCCAAACCCTGCTCTCCCATGCCGTGCGTCAGGGGCTGGACGCCTGCGCCGACGACCTGACGGACTTCCTGCCCGAGGACGTGCGGCAGGCGCATCGGCTCTGCCACGTCCGCTACGCCTACGAGAACGTCCACTTCCCCGCGGACGAGGAAGCCCTTGCCGTCGCGCGGCGGCGGCTGGTGTTCGAGGAGCTGTTCCTGCTGACGCTGGGGCTGCGCCTGCTGCGCGAGCGGCGCGCCGCCGTCGCGGGGCAGCGGTGTGAAAATACCGACCTCGCGCCGTTTTACGCCGCGCTCCCGTTCGCGCTCACGCGCGCGCAAAAGCGCGCGATCGAGGACTGCGCGCGGGATATGGCGTCGGGGCGTCCGATGAACCGCCTCGTGCAGGGCGACGTCGGCTCCGGCAAGACGATGGTCGCGGCGGCGGCGGTCTGGTTCGCGGCGCAAAGCGGGCTGCAAAGCGCGCTCATGGCGCCGACGGAAATTCTGGCGGAGCAGCACTATCACACGCTCGCGCCGCTGCTGGAGGGCTTGGGCGTGCGCTGCGCGCTGCTGACCGCCGCGACGAAGGCGAAGGCGCGCCGCGAGGTGCTCGAGCAGCTCCAAAGCGGCGCGCTGACGCTCGCCATCGGCACGCACGCCCTGCTCTCGCCGGACGTGCAATACCAAAAATTGGGGCTGGTCGTGACCGACGAGCAGCACCGCTTCGGCGTCGACCAGCGCGCGAGCCTTGGCGCAAAGGGCGACGACCCGCATCTGCTGGTCATGTCCGCGACGCCGATCCCGCGCACGCTGGCGCTGATGATCTACGGCGACCTTGACGTGTCGCTCATCGACGAGCTGCCCCCCGGGCGGCAGAAGATCGACACGTTCGCGGTGAACTCGTCGTACCACGCGCGCATCTACGCCTTTTTGCGCAAGCTGGTCGCGGAGGGGCGGCAGGCGTACGTCGTCTGCCCGATGGTCACGGAAAACGACACGTCAGATGTCCGGTTTGCCGACGAGCGCAAGGCGGTGACCGCCTACGCGGAAACGCTGCAAAAAGAGGTCTTCCCCGACCTGCGCGTCGCGCCCATCCACGGCAAGATGAAGCCAAAAGAAAAAGACGCGGTCATGCGCGCCTTCTCCGAGGGTGACGTCGATATTCTGGTCTCGACCACGGTGATCGAGGTCGGCGTGGACGTGCCGAACGCGGCGGTCATGCTGATCGAGAACGCGGAGTGCTTCGGGCTCTCGCAGCTCCACCAGCTCCGCGGGCGCGTCGGGCGCGGGGCGCACAAGTCGTACTGCGTGCTGATCTCCGACAACGCGGGCGAGGAGAATCGGCAGCGCCTCGCGGTGATGACGCGCACGAACGACGGCTTTGCCATCGCGGAGGAGGATCTGAAGCTCCGCGGGCCCGGCGACTTCTTCGGCTCGCGCCAGCACGGGCTGCCGTCGCTGCGCGTCGCCGATCTCTCCTGCGACATGGCGCTGATGCACGACTCGCGCGCGGCGGCGGAGCGGCTGCTCGCCGCCGACGGCGCGCTCGCGGCGCACGGCGCGCTGCGAAGCCGCGTCGCGGAGCTGTTCGAACTGGGCGCCGGTGCGATGAATTGAGGGAGGCAACGATGGAACACGCCACGAAAATGCTGCGCTCCTACCTCGTGCGCTTTACGGTTCGCGCGCTCGTGCTGCTGTGCGTGCTTGTCACGTTCCTGACAGACCGCGAACAGTTGGACTTCACGCGGAACCGCGCGCTGCTCCACCCGATCAACCTGCTGTGGCTGCTGTTTCTCGTGTCGTTCGCGTTCCAGCTCTCGCCCAAGTCCCGCGTCAGCCGCGGCTGCCTGAAGCAGTTCCCCGAGCACTTCGACAGGATCGAGGCGGCGGTGGACGGCTTCCGCCTGCGCACGCGCCTCGAGCGCCTCGACCTCGGCGCGACGCGCGTGGCGCTGCTGTGGATCGCGCTGAACCTCGTGTTCCTCGTGCTGTATCTGCGCGGCGTCATCGGCGTGCCGACGCTGGTGCTGCTCGCGACGTTCTACTATCTCTCCGACCTCATCTGCATCATCTTCTACTGCCCGTTCCAGAAGCTCGTGATGAAGAACAAGTGCTGCGTCACCTGCCGCATCTTCGCGTGGGGCACCATCATGATCGCGACGCCGCTCCTGTTCGTCCCGCACTTCTGGTCGTGGAGCCTCGTCGCGCTCGCGCTGGTCTGCACGGCGCTGTGGGAGGTGACGTACTACCGCCATCCCGAGCGGTTCGTGGAGGAGACGAACGCCTTTCTCGTCTGCGAGAACTGCACGGACAGGCTGTGCGTCATCAAAAAGCACGAGCTGCACCGGAAATTCCCGCGCCGCTGACCCGTCAGGCGCGCGGCGCGCGGAACACGACGGGCGCGCCCGCGCAATGCAGCGCGCCGCCGCGCACGGCGACGGGAGCGCCGTCGATGAGGCTCACATACTCGCCGTCCGGCACGTCCTCGACCGGCACGTCGGCGGGCTCGGAGCGCAGGCTGAACACGCCGACCTTCACCGCGTCGGCGTTGACGCGGCGCATGACCGCGACCTTGCGCCCGTCCAGCGCGCGGGCAAAGAACGCGTCGTCGGGCGCGAGCGCGTCGCGCTTGATCGCGCGCAGCGTTTGCAGCAGCGGCGTCAGGTCGCGCCCCGTCGCGCGGTCGACGGTCTCCTTTTCAAAGAGGCTCGGCAAGCGCGCGTCCGCCCACTCCTGCCCCGCGTAGAGCAGCGTCGTCCCCTTGAGAAAGTAGAGCATCGCGGTGTAGTTCACAAGGTCGCTCTCGCGCGGCACGAGCGACGCGATGCGCGGCACATCGTGGTTTTCGAGGAAGCGCAGCTTGTTGTAGTTCCCGAGGTACGCCGCCTCCTGGAACTCCAGCAGGTCGAGCCAGTGCGACAGCGGCGCTTCGTCGCGCGCCATCCTCTCGAACGCGGTGCGCACGTCGTACTCGTACTCCAGGTCGAACGCCTCGAACGCCTCCGCGTCGCGCGCGGCGTACAGCCCCCGCGCGCGCATATACGCGCCGAACTCGCGGTGCACGGTCTCGGCGAGCCAGACGAAATCGGGACGCACCGCCTCGACCGCGGCGCGCGCCCTGTTCCAGAACGCGACGGGCACGAACGAAGCCACGTCGCAGCGGAAGCCGTCCACGAGCTTCGCCCAGCGCGTCAGCGTCTCGATCTGGTAATCCCAGAGCGCCGGGACGCTATAATCGAGGTCGATCACGTCCGTCCAGTCGCCGACATGGTTGCCCGGCGTGCCGTCGGGTTTTTTGTAGAAGAATTCGGGGTGCGTCTCCCACAGCACGGAGTCCGGCGAGGTGTGGTTGTACACCACGTCGATCATGACCTTCATGCCGCGCGCGTGTATTTCGTCACACAGGCGCTCGAAATCCGCCATCGTGCCGTATTCGGGGTTCACGGCGCGGTAGTCGCGGTTGGCGTAGGGGCAGCCGAGGCTGCCCTTTTTGCCTTTCACGCCGATGGGGTGGATGGGCATGAACCAGACGTAGTCCACGCCGAGCGCCCTGATGCGGTCGAGATCGGGCACGATGGCGTTGAACGTCCCCTCCGGCGTGTGCGCGCGGACGTAGACGCTGTAGATCACCTGATTTTGCAGGCGCGGGTCGGTGTTGCGTGCCATGGCCGTCGTCCCCTCAATCCGCGCGGAAGGTCAGCTCCGCGCCGTCCACCTTGTCGATGACGGCGAGCGCCTTGTACGGCACGCCGAGCGCGCGGAAGCGGTCGCCGCCGCCCTGGAAGCCCTTCTCGATCGCGACGCCGATGCCCTCGAGCGTCGCGCCGGCGGCGTGGACGAGGTCGATCAGCCCCTGCATGGCGTTGCCCTTTGCCATGAAGTCGTCGATGATCAGCACATGGTCGCTTGCGTGCAGCCACTCCTGCGAGATGATGTAGGTGACTTTTTTCTTGTAGGTATAAGAAAAGACATCGCTCTGGTACAGCCCGCCCTCGATGTTGTCGCTCTTCGCCTTCTTCGCGAACAGCAGGGGAACACCGTATTTCTGGGCGCAGACCGTCGCCAGCGCGATGCCGCTCGCCTCCGCGGTGAGGACCATCGTGATGCGGTCGATGGGGAAGTGCTTCGCAAACTCGTCCGCGAGCGCGGACAAAAGCGCGGTGTCGACGCGGTGGTTCAGAAAGCCGTCCACCTTGATGATGTCGCCGGGCAGGACTTTGCCCTCCTTGCGGATGCGGTCGATCAAAAACTGCATAAAGACGAACCCTCCCTCCAAAAGATGCCTTTATTATGAGGGATTTCGCGCAAAAGCGCAAGACGGCGGTTCCGCCAAAAAAGCGCCGCGCGCCCGTCCGCTTTTGCCGCATTCCGCACCGACGCGCGTTTCCCTTGCAAAACCCGCGCGGGCGGGGTATAATCCATCTCCGTTATGGACGTTGTGTTTTTCTTCAACAGCATCCTGCTCGGCGTGGGGCTTGCGATGGATGCGTTCTCCGTCTCGCTCGCGAACGGGCTGAACGAGCCGCGGATGTCGCTCCGGCGCGCCTGCGCCGTCGCGGGGACGTTCGCGCTGTTCCAGTTTTTGATGCCGCTGCTCGGCTGGTTCTGCGTCCACGCGCTCGTGGAGCGGTTCACGGCGCTGGAGCGGTTCGTGCCGTGGGTCGCG
This sequence comes from Oscillospiraceae bacterium, assembly GCA_017458885.1. Taxonomy (GTDB): domain Bacteria; phylum Bacillota; class Clostridia; order Oscillospirales; family Oscillospiraceae; genus Hominicoprocola. The sequence goes on along the minus strand of JAFSZQ010000048.1, from coordinate 2,508 downwards.
CTGGCGCTGCTGCTCTTCATCGGCGGCTCGATGCTGCGCGACGGTCTTTCCGCGGGCGGGGCGGCGGAGGAGCCTGCCGGCGTGGGAATGGCGGCGCTGCTTTTGCAGGGCGTCGCCACGTCCATCGACGCGCTCTCCGTCGGCTTCACCATCGCGGCGTACGACGCCGCGGCGGCGGTCACGGCGGCGGCGATCATCGCGGTCGTGACCTTCGCGCTGTGCATGGGCGGCTTGAAGCTCGGACGCGCGGCGGGCGCGCGGCTTGGCGGCAAGGCAAGCATCCTCGGCGGCGCGATCCTGATCTGCATCGGGCTCGAGATATGGTTAAAGGGCGTCCTGTGACGCCCTTTTTTCATGCCCTCCGCCAGTCGCCGCTCTTGCCGCCCGTCTTCTCCAGTAGCCGGACGTCCGTGATCTCCATGCCCTTTTCCAGCGCCTTGCACATATCGTAGACCGTCAGCGCCGCGGCGGACACCGCCGTCAGCGCCTCCATCTCCACGCCGGTCTCGCCGCGGCACTTGACCGTCGCCTCGACGTCCACCGCGTCCTCGCGCAGGGCGAAGCGCACGTCCACGGCGGTCAGCGCGAGCGGGTGGCACATGGGGATCAGGTCGCTCGCGCGCTTCGCCGCCATGACGCCCGCGACCTGCGCCACCGCCAGCACGTCGCCCTTGGGCACGCCGCCGGAGCGGATCGCCGCGACGGTCGAGGGCTGCATCTTGACCGTGCCCGCCGCCGTCGCCGCGCGGAGCGTGGGCGCTTTCCCGCTCACGTCCACCATGCGCGCGCGCCCCTGTTCGTTGAAGTGGGTAAAATCCATGTCGGTCTCCTTTTTACGTCACGAGCTCGTAGAGCATCTTCGCGAACAGCAGCCCCAGCACGAGGAACATCACGAGGCGGATGCGCTTGCTGCCGCCGCGCATGGCAAAGCGCGCGCCGAACCACGCGCCGAGCACATTGCACGCGACCGCCGGCGCGGCGAGCCTCCACAGCACGCTGCCGTGCAGCATCCACACGACCGCCGCCGCGACGTTGGAGGCGAGGTTCGCCGCCTTCGCGCAGCCCGACGCGGTGAGCAGATCCATCGACAAAAACGCCGTGAACAAAAGGATCGTGAACGTGCCCGTCCCCGGCCCGAGCAGACCGTCGTAGCAGCCGATGCCGAGCCCGATCAGCACCGAGGTCACGATCTCGCGCCGCGGCGGGAACTCCACGGCGGGCGCGTCGTCCCCGCCGAAGTCGCGCTTGACGACGAGGAACACCGCGACGCAGGGCAGCGCGATGAGCATCGCAGTCTTGAGCGCCGCGTCGGAGATCATGGACGCGAGCTGCGCGCCGGCGGCGGAGCCGAGCAGCGCGCCGGCGGCGGCGCTGACCGCGGGGCGCAGGCGCACCTTGCCGCCCTGGAAGTATTTGACCGTCGCCATCAGCGTGCCGCAGCCGTTGACGACCTTGTTCGTGCCCGCCGCGAGGTGCGCGGGCAGCCCCGCCATCAGGTACGCGGGCAGCGAGACGATCCCGCCGCCGCCCGCGACGGAGTCGATGAAGCCCGCGAGGAACACCAGCGGGCAGACGATGAGACAGGTTTTGAGGAATTCATTCATAATATGATATTCTATCACAGCGCGCAAACTTTTGCTACTGTTTTTCGTCCGCCTATGCTATACTTTTGCCAAAGGAAGTGGTTTTATGACGCGCATCGACCGCGGCTACGCGAAAGCCGCCCTCCCGCCGCGCAGGGCGGACGGGCACAAGGGCGACTTCGGCAAAGTCCTCATCGTCGGCGGCGCGGCGGGCTACACCGGCGCGCCGTACCTCACGGCGCTCGCCGCCGTGCGCTCCGGCTGCGGGCTGGCGTTCCTCGGCGTGCCGCGCTGCATCTGGGCGGTCGAGGCGGCGAAGTGCGCGAGCGCGATGCCCTTTCCCCTGCCCGACGACGGCGAAAAGCTGACGGCGGACGCGCTTGCGCCCATCCAGGAGAAGCTCCGCTCCTGCGACGTGCTGGCGCTCGGGCCGGGACTGGGGCGCGGCGCGGGCGTGACCGCGCTCGTAAACGCGCTGCTGCGCGAGGCAAAGCAGCCCGTCGTGCTGGACGCGGACGGGCTGAACGCGCTCGCGGGCAGCCTCTCCGCGCTCGATGCGCGGCGCGGGCGCGAGACGGTCCTGACGCCGCACGACGGCGAGCTCGCGCGGCTGCTGGGCGTCTCCCCCGACGCGCTGGCGCGAAAAGACCGCGCGGAGACCGCGCGGTCGTTCGCCGTGGAACACGGCTGCGTATTGGTGCGCAAGGGGCATCGCACGCTCGTGGCGCTGCCCGACGGGCGGGTGCTGGAGAACGCCTGCGGCGGCAGCGCGCTCGCCCTGGGCGGAAGCGGCGACGTGCTGACGGGCGTCGTCGCGTCGCTGCTCGCGCCGGGCGCGAGCGCGGAACCCGCGGCGGCGTGCGGCGTCTGGCTCCACGCCCCTGCGGGCGATCTTCTCTCGGAGCGCCGGACGCCCTACTGCGTC
>JAFSZQ010000047.1 GCA_017458885.1 Oscillospiraceae bacterium | reverse complement strand
GCCGCGTTTCCGGCGGCGGTGCGCGACGCGTTTGCGTCGGCGTGGAGCGTATGCGGCTTCGTGGTCATCTTCGCGGTGATCCTGCGCTTCGTGACGCTCGCGCTGCCCGCGCGCCCCCTGCTCGTGGGCTTTCTGGAGCTGACAAACGGCGTGCTCGCGCTCCGCGCGGATCGCGGCGGGTTCGTGCTCTGCGCGGTGTTCCTCGGCTGGGGCGGCGTGAGCGTCCACGCGCAGACGCTCTCGGTGCTCGACGGGACTGACCTCTCGCCGCGGCTGTACCTTTGGGGAAAAATGACGCAAGCGGCGCTGTCCGCGCCGCTTGCGTTGATGGTGGCAAATTGGTTGTATTAACGCTGCCCTTTGTCGTAGGGGATGCCCTCCGCCTTGGGCGCGCGGGAGTTCTTCGACGTGAACGCCAGCACGACGAGCGAGATGATGTAGGGCAGCATATTGTAGACCGAGCCCGGGATGTTCAGCGCCATCAGGAACGGGAAGCCGAAGTACACGTTCGAGAGCGCGCGGAACGCGCCGAAGAGCAGCGCGGCGAGCGCGATGCGCGTCGGCTTCCACTGGCCGAAGATCATGACCGCCAGCGCGAGGAAGCCGAAGCCGGCGACGCCGTTTTCAAACTTCCACTCCGAAACGCCCGCGAGGATGTAGCAGATGCCGCCAAGCCCGCCGTAGACGCCGGAGATCAGCACGCCCGCCCAGCGCATCCTGAGCACGTTGACGCCGACGCTGTCCGCCGCCTGCGGATGCTCGCCGCACGCCATGAGGCGCAGCCCGAAGCGCGTCTTGTAGAGCACGACCCACGCCACGGCGAGCATGACGAGCGCGATGAGCATGAACCAGTTGAACTCGAACGAGCCGATGCTCACGAGGAACTTCTTCTTCGCCTCGACGTACTGGATGGTGGAGGAGACGTCGTCGGGGTTCGCCTTGGTGTTGATCGCCTTGACGAACACCGTCGCCGCGGCGACGCCGAGCAGGTTGAGCGCGGTGCCGACGATGGTCTGATCCGCCTTGAAATTGATGCACGCCACGCCCAGCAGCGCCGAGTACGCCACGCCCAGCGCGATCGCGCCGAGCAGCACGCAGAGGATCAGCGGCAGCGCCGGCAGCGTACCGGGCAGGTAGCGCATCATCAGCGCGCCGCCGAGCGCGCCGATGACCATGATGCCCTCGAGCCCCAGATTGATGACGCCGGAGTGCTCCGAGAAGCAGCCGCCGAGCGCGACCAGCAACAGCACCGAGGCAAAGATCAGCGTGTATTGCAACAGCAGCAGCATTACTTGTCGCCCCCTTCCTCACCGGACGCCTGCGGCGTCTTCTGCCGCGCCTTCTCCTCGCGTCTGGCGATGCCGGTGTTGACGGCGTATTTGATGAACAGCGTGAAGCCGCAGAGGTAGATGATCAGCGACGAGATCAGATCGGAGATCTGGGACGAATACATCGTCTTGTCCACATACGCGCCGCCGACGGTGATGTGCTGGATGAAGTAGGACGCGAAAATCGTTCCGATGGGGTTCAGCCCGCCGAGGAACGCCGCGGCGATGCCGTTGAAGCCCATCCCCGGCACCGAGGACTGCGTCACCGACCACTGCTCGTAGTTCGTCAGGTACAAAAACGCGCCGCCGAGCGCCGCCAGCGCGCCCGCGATGACGAGCGTGAGGATGATGTTGCGCTTTTCCGCCATACCGGCGTACTTCGCCGCGTTCTTGTTGTTGCCCGTCGCGCGCAGCTCATAGCCGAGCTTCGTCTTGTCGAGCACGATCAGGATGACCACGGCAATGACGATCGACAGCGGGATGGCGATGGTCACATACTTGTTCCCGCTGAACAGCTTCTCCATCCCGAGCGACGGCAGGATCGCGGCGGACGCCGCGCCCGTGAGGTGCATCGTATAGGGGCTGGTCGCCTCCTTGACGTTCGCGAGGAGCATATTCGCCGCGTAAAGCCCGATCCAGTTGAGCATAATGCCCGAGATGACTTCGTTGACGTTGCAGTACGCCTTGAGCAGCCCCACCAGCGCGCCGTACACCGCGCCGGCGAGGATCGCGAGCAGCATACACGGCAGCCAGCTCCAATGCCACGCGAGCGCCGCGTAGAGGCAGGCGCAGGAGCCGACGACGTACTGCCCCGCCGCGCCGATGTTGAACAGCCCCACCTTGTAGGCGAACAGCACGCTCAGCGCGCACATCAGCAGCGGCGCGGTCTTGACGAGCGTGTTGCCGAAATTCTTGATCTGCGCCGTCTGCTTGGAGTACGTCCAGAAGTTCTTGACGACCGCCATGATCGCCTCGCCCGCGCCGGCGGGGTTGATGAACAGCAGCACAATGTAGCCGAGCAGCAGCCCGAGCACGATGCACAGCAGCGACGCGATCAGCGACTGGACGGCATTGCTCTTGAAAAGGTTCTTTTTCTCTTTCATACGCTCACCCCGTCTCTCTTCGCGCCCGCCATGTAGAGCCCCAGCTCCTCCTGCGTGGTCGTCTTGGGGTCAAGCTCGCCGACGATCTCGCCCTCGTACATCACGAGGATGCGGTCGGGCACGTCCATGACCTCGTCCAGCTCCAGCGAGATCAGCAGCACCGCCTTGCCGGCGTCGCGCTGCTCGACCAGCTTCCTGTGGACGAACTCGATGGCGCCGACGTCCAGCCCGCGGGTGGGCTGCACGGCGACGAGCAGGTCGGGGTCTTTATCGACCTCGCGGGCGATGATCGCCTTCTGCTGGTTGCCGCCGGACATCGCGCGCGCCGCCGTGATGGGACCTTGTCCGGAGCGCACGTCGTACTCGTCGATCAATCGCTCGGCGTAAGCGCGGATGCGGTCGCGGCGGAGGAAGCCCGCGCCGTTGGTGAACTCCGGCTCGAAGTACCGCTGGAGCACGAGGTTGTCCTCGAGCGTATAGTCCAGCACGAGCCCGTGCTTATGGCGATCTTCGGGGATGTGGCTCATGCCGTGGGTGCTGCGCTCGCGGATGGGCGCGTGGGACACGTCCCGCCCCGCGAGGACGATCTTGCCCTCGCGCAGAGGCTCCAGCCCCGTGAGACCGTAGACGAACTCGCTCTGCCCGTTGCCGTCGATGCCGGCGATGCAGACGATCTCGCCGCGGCGCACCTGGAACGACACGTCGTGCACGGCGTCCTTCTTGTGCGCGCGCGAGGCGACGGACATATGCTCGACGTCGAGCACGACCTCGCCGGGCTCGGCGGGCTTCTTCTCGACGTGGAAGCTGACGCTGCGGCCGACCATCATGGCGGAAAGCTCCTCGGGCGAGGAGTCCTTCGTCTCGACGGTGCCGATGTACTTGCCTTTGCGCAGCACGGTGCAGCGGTCGGCGACCGCCATGATCTCCGCAAGCTTGTGGGAGATGAAGAGGATGCTCTTGCCCTCGGCGGCAAGGTTCTTCATGATCTTCATCAGCTCGTCGATCTCCTGCGGCGTGAGCACCGCGGTCGGCTCGTCGAAGATGAGGATCTCGTTGTCGCGGTAGAGCATTTTGAGAATTTCGGTGCGCTGCTGCATCCCGACGGTGATGTCCTCGATGAGCGCGTCGGGATCGACCTGCAGGCCGTACTTGTCGGACAGCTCGACGACCTTCCGACGCGCCTCGTCCTTCTGCAGAAAGCCGTTTTTCGTCGGCTCCACGCCGAGAATGATGTTGTCGAGCACGCTGAAGCACTCGACCAGCTTGAAGTGCTGGTGCACCATGCCGATGCCGAGCGCGTTGGCGTCGTTCGGGTCGCGGATGACGACCTCCCTGCCGTCCTTTTTGATAACGCCCTCCTCCGCCTGATAGAGGCCGAACAGGACGCTCATCAGCGTGGACTTGCCCGCGCCGTTCTCGCCGAGCAGCGCGTGTATCTCCCCGCGCCTGAGCTGGAGGGTGATGTCGTCGTTCGCAACGATGCCGGGGAAACGCTTCGTGATATGCAGCATTTCAATGGCATAGTCCGCATCCATCGCCGTTCACTCCCTTCTAAAAACTGGATGATACCATTATAGATATGCCGCCCCCAAAAAGCAAGAAAAAGAGGAAAGCGCGGCGCGCTTTCCTCTTTTGGGAGCGGATTTACTTCAGGTTGCCCTGATTGGTCAGGGAGATGCTGGTCGCAAAGGACTCCGGCGTCGCGGTAATGTCGTTGGAGACGGTGATCTTGCCGCTGTACATATCGGCGACGAGCGCCGCGTAGTCGTCCTTCGTGAAGCTGTCGTTCCACTGCGTGCCGTCGCCCGTGGGGATGCCGACGAAGTTCGCGTCGGGATCGGTGCCGGAGACGAGACCGAGGTTCACGATGTTGTCCCGCAGGGAATCCCACTTGCCCTCAAGGACGATCTGCGTGAGCGCGTCCTTGGTGGAGGAGGCAAGGCCCTTCATCGCGGAGGTGACGGTCATACCCTCACCATAGTCGCCGTCGATGATGGCGGCCTGATCGACGTCGACGCCGACGACCTTGCCGCCGACCTTCGCCGCAGCCTCCGCCGCGGAGGTGTAGATGGCGCCGCCGCAGGCAAACACGACCTCGACCCCGCCGCCGTACCAGGTATCCATCGCGGCGGTGATGTCCGCGTCGCCTCTGAACTGGTTGCCATAGGCGTAGTTCATCGTCACGTCAACGCCCAGCTCCTCCGCCGCGGCGTTCGCGCCCTGCACCCAGCCGTAGCCGTAGCGCACGACCGCGGGGACTGCCATACCGCCGAGGAAGCCGAGCTTGGTATAGCCCATCTTCACGGTGGCGTAGCCCGCCATATAACCGCACAGCTCTTCCTGATAGATCATCGCGTAGACGTTGCTCAGGTCGGCATAGTCTTCGAGGTTCCAGTTGTCGGGGTTGTAATCGTAGCTCTCGCCGGCGGCGCTGACGGCAGCCTCCAGGAAGTCGCCCTTGGCGACGTCGAGGGTGACGAACTTGATGTCGGGGTTCTCGGAAGCGGTCTCAAACACCGCGCCGGCAAAGGCGTAGCCGGGCATCACGAGGACGGTGTAGCCCTCGTCGATGGCCTTCTCGATCATCGCGACACGGTCGGCAGTGGAGTCGCCGGCGGGCTTGAAGTAGGTGAAGTCAACGCCGTTCGCCTCGCACCACTGCTTGCACGCCTCATAGGTGGTCTGGTTGAAGGACTGGTCGGTGATGTCGCCGTAGTCGGTGATCATCGCAATCTTTTCCGCTGCCGCGTCGGCGGGCGTCGTCTGCTCGGTCTGCTGATCGGGGGTCTCGTCCGCGGACTCCGCCGCGTTGTTGCCGCCGCAGGCGGCGAGCGCGAGTACCATGGTCAGCGCGAGCATGACCGCAAGAAACTTCTTCATGTCTGTTACCTTCCTTAGATCGTTTTTTGGAGATTTGCCTCAAATAGTATAACAGAACCCGTTTCCATATTCAAGGGCAAGATTTGATTTTCGGCAATTTCCTTCGCCGTTCAGCGGAGCGTCAGGTCGCCGTCCCTGACCCAGCCCAGTTTGCGGCACAGCAGGTTCACCAGCGGGCAGAGCGCCGCGGGCAGCACGATGGCGATGAGCAGTAGCCCCAGCCAGTCGAAGGGCGTCGGCGAGATCGCCGCCGCGCCGCGCGCGAGCGCGTCCTCGCTCGGCGCGAGCCAGCCCGTCCACACGCCGATCGGCCCGCACAGCCCGCAGGTGCCCATGCCGGAGTTGATCGGCGCGCCGTTCATCTCCAAGCGGAACACGCAGGTCGCGACGGGGCCGGTGATGGCGCTCGTGACGATGGGCGCGGTCCAGACGCGCGGGTTTTTGACGATGTTCGGCATCTGGAGCATCGACGTGCCCAGCCCCTGCGACACCAGCCCGCCCCAGCCGTTCTCGCGGAACGACATGACGGCGAAGCCGACCATCTGCGCGCAGCAGCCCGCGAGCGCCGCGCCGCCGGCAAGCCCCGTCAGCCCCAGCACGGAGCAGATCGCCGCCGACGAGATCGGCAGCGTCAGCGCCACGCCCACGAGCACCGACACCGCGACGCCCATGAGAAACGGCTGGAGCTTCGTCGCCTCGTCGATGACAAGCCCGAACGCCTGCGCCGCCGTGCCGATGGGAGGCGCGATCCACTTCGAGAGCGCGACGCCGACGAGGATGGTCACGGCGGGGGTGACAAGGATATCGACCTTCGTTTCCTTGCTCACCGCCTTGCCGCACTCGGCGGCGACGATCGCGATGATAAGCACCGCGAGCGGCCCGCCCGCGCCGCCCTCGGCGTTCGCCGCCCAGCCCACCGCCGCGAGCGAGAAGATCACCATCGGCGGCGCTTGCAGCGCGCAGCCGATGGCGACCGCCATCGCGCTGCCGGACACCGCCATCGCGTAGGAGCCGATGTCGGAGAGGAACGGCATACCGAGCTGCTGCCCCAGCGTGCGGACGATGGTGCCGATGAGCAGCGAGCAGAACAAGCCCTGCGCCATCGCGCCGAGCGCGTCGATGCCGTAGCGCCGCGCGGAGAACTCGATGTTCTTGCGCTTGAGGAAGGATCTCACGTCAGCCATAGCGGATACCTGTTTTTTCTTTAGTATTCAAAGATGCTGCCGCCGACGAACTCCCGCACGAGCGAGTTCTTGGGAACGTAGGGCGTCGTGAGCGGCGGAACGGAGTTGACGACCCGCATCAGGTCGGTCAGACCGTGTTCCTCGACGAACGTGTCGTCGAGCTGCTCGTGGAACTCCGGCAGGTCGCGCAGGTACTTCGACAGGATGCACGGCTCGTAGTCGTGGAACGTGTTGATGTGGATCTCCGCGTTGCCCTTGTTCGGCTGGATGTAGTGCAGCTCGCCCGCGTCCACGCTCTGCGACAGCTCGATCGTCCGGCGCAGGCTGTGCCCGCGCCCGATCAGGTCGCGGAGCATCCGGCGGGCGACGCGCAGCTTCTCGGGATCGACGATCTTGTCCTCCTTCGTGATGATGCGCGTGCGCGGCGCGACGTACACGCCCGTGTACGCGCCGTGGAGCAGGTCGAGGATCAGCGGGTTGAGCATATGGATGCCCTCGGCGATGACGATGCCGTCCTTGTCGCCCTGAAGCTCGCGGAAGCCGCCGATGTCGCCCTTGACGAAGTCGTACCACGGCGCCTCCACGTCCTCGCCGCCGGCGAGACGCAGGATGCAGTCCGCGAGACGCTCGCGGTCCACGCACAGGGGCGATTCCCAGTCCGACGCCTCCGGCGGGCGCTTGTGCAGCGGCAGGAAGAAGTTGTCCATGCTCACGAGGCTCACATGGACGCCCAGATTTTCGAGGTAGACCTTCAGGCGCATCGCCGTCGTCGTCTTGCCGGAGCCGGAGGGCCCCGTCAGGCATACGACGGGCTTTTGTTCGCGTTCGCGCAGGATCTTCGCCGCGGCGGAGCTGATCTTGTCGCGGTACTCCTCCTCGCAGCGCAGCACGAACGCCGTCTGATCCTCCATCGCCTCGGTGATGTCCTCAATGTCGATGACGCGCATGGCGGCTCCTTACTTGCTCGCGCCGTTGCCGGAAGCGGCAAGCTCCGGCAGCTTCGCCGCCTTGGCGGCGACCTCGAGCGCGATCCTGATCATGTTGGTGAACGTGTTCTGGCGCGCGTCGGCGTCCAGCTCCTCGCCGGTGACGAGGCTGTCGGAGATCGAGCAGATGGCGAGCGCGCGCTTGTGCGTGTACGCCGCGTTGCAATAGAGCGCCGCCGCCTCCATCTCGACCGCGAGGCAGCCCATCTTCGCCCACTCCATCGAGGACGCCGCCGCGTCGTAGAACGTGTCGGACGAGAACAGGTTGCCAACGGGCATCCGCACGCCCAGCTCGCCTGCCGACGCCACCGCGAGCGCGAGCAGGTCGTAGTCGCAGATCGGCGCGAACGTCCCGGGCAGGCGGTACTGGTTGGCGAACGACGAGTTGGTGCACGCACCCATGCCCGCCACCACGTCGCGCAGCTTGAGGTCGGGGGAGATCGCGCCGGCGGAGCCGATGCGCAGGATGTTGTCCACGCCGTACTGCGTGAACAGCTCGTAGGAGTAGATGCCGATCGACGGGCAGCCCATACCGGACGCCATCACGCTGACGGGCGTTCCCCGATACGTCCCCGTGTAGCCCTGCACGCCGCGGACGTTGTTGACGAGCTTCGCGTTCTCCAGGAACGTCTCCGCGATGAACTTCGCGCGCAGGGGGTCGCCGGGCATCAGTACGGTCTTTGCGAACGCGCCCTTCTCGGCGCTGTTGTGCGGTGTAGCCATAGTCAGAAGTTCTCCTTTATCCGTTTTTCAGCGCCTTCACGGCCTTCACGATGCGCGACGTGCCCAGCCGCTCCGCGCCGAGCGCGATGAAGTCCTCCGCGTCCTTGAGGTCGGCGATGCCGCCCGATGCCTTGACGCGCTTGCCCTTGCAGTGCTCGACCATCAGCTTCACGTCCTCGCGCGTCGCGCCGCCGCCGGCGAAGCCGGTCGAGGTCTTGATGTAATCCGCGTCGGAGCGGGAGACGACGGCGCAGAGCTTGATCTTCTCCTCCTCGGTGAGCAGGCAGGTCTCGATGATGACCTTGAGCAGCCGCCCGTCGCAGGCGTCCTTGACGGCGTTGATCTCGTCCTCCACCTGCTCGTAAAGCCCGTCCTTGACCCAGCCGAGGTTGACGACCATGTCGATCTCGCCCGCGCCGTCGAGCACGGCGTTCTCCGCCTCGACGCACTTGATCTCGGTGGGGCTGTAGCCGTTGGGGAAACCGATGACGGTGCACACCGGCAGCCAGCTCCCCTGCTCGCGCCAGTGCTCGGCGATATACGCCGACGCGCGGCGCACATAGCTCTGCGGGATGCAGACCGACGCGCAGCCGTATTTCATCCCGTCGTCGCAGATCTGCCGGATCTCGTCCCAGGTCGCGCCCTGTGCGAGCAGCGTGTGGTCGACGCGGCGCAGGATCTCCTTTACGTCCATCGCAAGCTCCTCCTGAACAAATGATGCAATAGTATAGCACAAGCCGCCGCGTTTGTCTACCCAAACGGCGGCAAAACGCGCGAAAAGGCAGGGCGTTACGCCCTGCCTTCCGTCGCTGTTGTCACGCGGGAACGAAGTCGCTCTTGCTCAGGCCGCACACGGGGCAGACCCAACTGTCGGGGATCGCCTCGAACGGCGTGCCCGGGGCGATGCCGCCGTCGGGATCGCCCTTGGCGGGATCGTACTCATAGCCGCAGGGGCAGACGTATTTCATCGGGGTTTTCCTCCTTGTTCGTGATGGGTAGAGCATACCATGGCGCACCTTGCGTTGTCAACGCAGATTTTGATTGCATCACCGCCGCTTTTGTAGTACAGTATCAGCAGAAAGGGGGCGCCGCCATGTCTGAGCGCATATACAGTCGGGCGGAGATCGCTGCGTGCGTCGCGCCGCTTTTGAAAAAATACCGCGCGGAGGGCGCCGTTCTGTTCGGCTCCTACGCGCGGAACGAAGCGCGCGCCGCCTCCGACGTCGATCTGGTCGTCATCGGCGGGGACTGCTTTGACCCGACCGACGTCTTTTGTATCGCGGACGAGCTGTACCGCGCGCTGGGAAAAAACGTGGACGTGTACGAACTGCGCGAGATCGACGTCGGTTCCCCGTTCTACAACGCCGTATTTTCGGAGGGGGTGCGGATCGCGTGAACTACAGCGACGAACAGCGGATCGCAAAGATCAGGGAAACCACCGAAAAGCTGCTGACGTACCTCCGCGACGAACACGTCACGCCGGACGCGGTACTGTCCCGCGAGCCGATCCGCTGGGCGATCACCACACCGCTCTATAACATCGGCGAGCACGTCTACCATCTTTCAGACGAATACAAAGCGGCGCACAGCGGCATCCCGTGGTCGAAGATTTCCGGTCTGCGCCACCGCCTCGTGCATGATTACGACAACACGAACTGGTCGCTGATCTGCTCCATCCTGTTCGACGTGCTGCCGCAGTTTTACGAGGAACTGCAAAACTTATAAAAAGAGAGGCGTCGCCGCCTCTCTTTTCTGTTGCCCTCACTTGAAGTACCGCTCCAGCAGGCCCTTGAACGCTCTGCAGTGCCGCGCCTCGTCGCGGGCGATCTCGTGCACCGCGTCGTGGATCGGGTCGATGTTGTACTTCTTCGTGCAGACCGCGAGATCCTGACGCCCCTGCGTCGCGCCGAACTCCGCGTCCGCGCGCCAAGCGAGGTTCTTCTGCGTGCTGGTGGTCACGTTCGGCTCCAGCTCGCTGCCCAGCAGCTCCGCGAAGATCGCGGCGTGCTCGGCCTCCTCCCACGCCGCCTTCTCCCAGTAGGCGGCGATCTCGGGATAGCCCTCGCGGGTCGCGATGCGCGCCATGCAGAGGTACAGACCGACCTCGGCGGTCTCGCCGTGGAACATCGACTTGAGCTGGTCGAGGATGTACTTCTTATCCTCCTCGGGCACGTCGGCGTTGTTCTTGACCAGCTTGTCGTAGACGCCGTACTCGTGCTCGGCGGCGAGCTTCTGGTCGCCGTCCTTCTTCTCGTTGAACCGGCTTGCGGGCGCCTTGCAGACGGGGCACTGCTCGGGCGGGGTCTCGCCCTCAAAAACGTAGCCGCAGACGGAACAGACCCATTTCTTCATCGTCGTATCCTCCTTGTAAAGATTTCGGATCGCGCCGTGGGGAGAGTATACCATAGAGCCGCCGCGTTTGCAAGCGAAATTACGTCCGCTCCAACGCGCGCGCGAGGCGCGGCGCGGCGAGCGCGGCGAGCGCGATCTTCAGGCAGTCGCCCGGGAGATAGATGATCATCCCGCTTTTGAGGATCTGCCACAGCGTCAGCCCCCTGCCCATGTAGGCGTTGACGATCACGCCCATGTACGGCACGCCGACGGCGTACAGCGCCGCCAGCCCCGCGAAGCACGCGAGCGCCACGCGCTTCGCCGAGCGGTCGTTTTCCGTCAGCTTGCCGATGATCCACGCCGTCGGGATCAGCCCCGCGAGGAAGCCGAACGTCGGGTTGAACACGTACTGGAACCCGCCGCCGGAGGCGAAGATCGGCACGCCGAGGAGCCCCAGCGCGACGTAGATCGCCTGCGACAGCGCCCCCAGCTTCGCGCCCAGCAGCACGCCCGCGAGCGCCGTGAACAGGAATTGCAGCGTGATGGTCGAGATACCCAGCGGAATGCGGATGAATGCACCCACGGCGGTCAGCGCCGCGAACAGCGCGGTCAGGATCATGTCTCTGGTCTTCATCGTAAACCCCTCCTTAAATTAAGGTTTACTATAGCGCGGACGCAGCCGTTTGTCAACCGTTTCTTTTCATTGGTTTACAGAAAAGCTCCCCCTTGCTTTTGCGCCCCGCGTCTGCTACAATATATTGTGCTATTCTGAAACGGGAGGCGCAACGCCATGGTCAAGATCGCTCCCTCCATCCTCTCCGCCGACTTCGCGAACCTCGCGCGGGACGTCGGGAGGATCGCGTCTGCCGACTACGTCCATGTGGACGTGATGGACGGGCTGTTCGTGCCGAACATCACCATTGGCATCCCCGTCGTCAAGGCCATCCGCCCGACAACGGCGCTGCCGCTGGACGTGCACCTGATGATCGACCGCCCCGTGCGCTACGTCGAGCGGTTCTGCGACGCGGGCGCGGACCTCGTGACCTGCCACGTCGAGGCGGACACGGAGGAGAACACCCGCGCGGCGCTGGCGAAGATACACGCCAGGGGCAAGAAGGCGGGCGTCGTCCTCAAGCCGAAGACCCCCGCCGAGGCGGTATTGCCGTTTCTCGACGACTGCGACATCGTGCTGGTGATGACGGTCGAGCCTGGCTTCGGCGGGCAGTCGTTCATGGCGGATATGCTGCCGAAGGTCGCGCAGATCCGCGCGTGGATCGACGAACGCGGGCTCGACTGCGAGCTGGAGGTGGACGGCGGCGTCGCCCCCGACACCCGCGACGCCTGCGTGAACGCGGGCGCGGACGTGCTCGTTGCGGGCAGCGCGGTCTACGGCGCGGCGGACGTCTGCGCGCGCATCCAAGAATTGAGGGGATAGGTCTATGGAGTATTTTCCCGCGGCGCTGGAGGCGCTGGTCGAGCAGTTCGCGCGGCTGCCGGGCGTTGGCAGCAAGAGCGCGCAGCGCCTCGCGTTTTATGTGTTGAGCCTCGACGACGGCGAGGCGCGGAAGTTCGCGGACGCCATCGTGACGGCGAAGAAGACCGTGACGTTCTGCCCCGTCTGCCGCAACCTGACGGACGGCGGCTTATGCCCCATCTGCTCGTCGGCGAAGCGCGACGAGAGCGTGATCTGCGTCGTCGCCGACCCGCGCGATGTGGTCGCCATCGAGCGCGCGCGGGAGTTTTCGGGGCGCTACCACGTCCTGCACGGCGTCATTTCGCCGATGAACCACGTCAGCCCCGACGATCTGGAGATCAAGCCGCTGCTCGAGCGCGTGGCGAAGGGCGGCGTGAGCGAGGTCATCATGGCGACAAACCCCGACACGGAGGGCGAGGCGACGGCGATGTACCTCGCGCGGCTGCTGCGCCCGTTCGACGTGAAGGTGACGCGCCTCGCCTACGGCGTTCCCGTGGGCGGGCACCTGGAATTCGCCGACGACGCGACGCTGATGCGCGCGCTCGAGGGGCGGCGCGAGATATGAGAAAAGGCTTGCATTTCCGCAAGCCCCGTGTTATCATAATGACAGAGAGGGCGCTGCGGTCAGCGGTTTAGCCCTCTACGATGTAAACTGCAAAAGACAGCCGTCACCGTGCGGGGTGGCGGTTGTCGCTTTTTACCCTGACTTGAAGCGTAACGCTCCCAATATGGATCGTCAAAGTAACAGACATATGGCAACACCCCCTTTCAGGGGTAAGTAGCCAAACCGCCGAACCGTTTCCTTCGCGCCCTCCCCGCCCCTTTCGGTGGCCTCCGAGGAGGTTGTCAAAATCATACCAAATACCGCTTTTTCTGTCAAGCGCGCGCTTGAGGGGCGGCGCGGGATATGAGAAAAGGCTTGCATTTCCGCAAGCCCCGTGTTATAATCTGCACGAAAAACAAAAATGCGGCAGCTTACGGGTGCAGGCACACCCGCAAGCCTGCGCAGGTGAAGGTACCACCTACACAGCGGTCATTGACCGCACCGCACAAGTATTATACGGCATTCCTCCGCATTTGGCAAGGGCGTCTTTTCGTTTTGCTTTCGATTCCCGTCCTTCCCGTGTGACATAGTCGTATCGCTTGTGCCGCACAAAGCGCGAGCTTTGCGCGATGTAGGGGTAACTCTGCATCGCGTTTTTGTTTTTCATCTCCGGCCGTTGGGGGCGCGAGCCCCCTTCGGCTTCGGGGGTGGAAAGCGTAAGCTCCCGCTGCGCGGCATAGGATAAGGACGCCATACCCGTTTGGGTATGGCGTCCTTGTCTCGCATTGATCGTTTTACCGCTCCACCGCGGAGTAGTTGAGGAGCATCTGCGCGACCGCGGCGCGGGTGGCGCCGCTCTGCGGGGCGAGGTTGCCGGCGGCGTCCACGCCGTTGACGACCTTGTGCATGGTCATCCAGTGCATCGCCTCGTCCGCCCAGGAGCTGACCTGATCCGCGTCGGGATTGTCGAGCAGGAACATCCACGAGCCGACGAAGCCGCCTTCCTTGACGGTCTGCTCGTAGCGGTAGAGCATCGTGGCGAATTCCTCGCGCGTGACCGAGGCGGTGGGGCGGGTGCCGTCGGAGACGCCCTGCTCCTTCGCCCACGCGACGCCCTTGTCGTACCACCGGCCGCCCTCGTCGGCGGTCGTGTCCACGCCCTCCATGCGGGCGAGGATGGTCATGACCATTCCGCGCGTGACCGCGCCGTTCGGGGTGAACGTGCCGTCGCCGGTCGCGCCCATCACGCCGTTTTTCGTCACATAGCGCAGCGCGGGCGCGTACCACAGCGCCGCGTCCACGTCGCTGTAGGCGGCGAGCGGGTCGGGCGTGACCGCCTGTTCCTCTGTCGGCGCGGGAGGCGTTTCCGACTCCGCCGACGCGGTGACGGCGAGGCTCACGCTCATGACCAGCGCCATGACGAGCGCCAGTGCCCTTTGGATGGTCTTCATATGTGTTCCTCCTTCTTCTTTTTGGAGGTCGCTCACATCAGCTTTACCGTGTAGTACACCGCCAGCGCGAACGCCGCGGCGGCAAGCGCCCACGCCGCGTAGAACGCGACGGCGGGGGCGAACAGCGCCGCGAGCACCAGCGCGAAGCACAGCGCCGGAACGCCGAGCGTCAGGCGGTAGTCCGCGTTCGCGGGGAACACGCGCGTCTCCTTGCCGCCGTGCTTCCACACGCCGCCGTTCCGTTTCAGCGCCAGCGCGGCGGCAAACACCGCGGCGACGCCGCACAGCGCCAGCGCCGCGCACGTCTTCACCGCCGCCGAGCCGGAGCGGTTGAGCAGCGCCAGCGCGCCGATGCCCATGGCGAGCGCCGCCGCCTGCGCCGAAAACTCCGGCTGATAGAACAGGCACACGATCCCCAGCACCAGCAGCACCGGCACCAGCACGCACATGACCGTGACGCTCACGGGGTGATAGTGGCGCATCGCGAACGAGGTGAACGCGAAAAAGCCGCCGGCGCCCGCGAGGACGCCGCCGAGGCGCGCGACCCAAGCCGGTCTCCCGCGCAGCGCGAGCAGGGCGAGTCCCGCGGCAAACGCCGCCAGCGCGACCCAGCGCAGCACGCCGAGAAAATCGTACCAGCCGACGACCTGGTCGATCGTGCCGCGCGCGTAGTAGCGGTCGACCATCAGCAGATACCACTCCGCGACCAGTCCCGCGATCAGCAGGATGACCGCGCGGTTCATGTTTCGCTCGCTCTTCTCGCGGCGGGCGGCGCGTCTGTCCTTGGTATTCTGTGCCATGTTACGATATATCCTCCGAACGAACTTTGACTGAATTAGTATACAACAGAATACCGCTCTTTTTCAAGATGCTTTTTGGAAATCCGCGGGCTTTTGTCCAAACGCGCCACTTGCGCGATCCTGTTTTCTATGGTACAGTCTGTACGCGAAAGGGGGCGGCGCGCGTGGAACGGACGAACCGGCGCATCGAACTCATGGACGCCGCGCGCGGGCTGGCGCTGTGCCTGATGGTCGCGCACCACTTCCTCTACGACCTGTGCGCGCTGTGCGGCTTGCCGTGGGTGTGGTTCACGAACCCCGTGTTCGACGCGCTGCACTACTTCTTCGCGGGGCTGTTCATCCTGCTCTCGGGCGTCAGCTCCAACTTCTCGCGCAGCAACGTCAAACGCGGCGCGAAGGCGCTCGCCGTGGCGCTCGGCATCACGGCGGTAACGTACTTTATGGGGACGCCCATCGTCTTTGGCGTGCTGCACCTGCTGGGGACGTGTATGCTGTTCTATGGGCTGACGCAGGGCTTTTGGCGGCGGCTCCCCGCGTGGGCCGTACCGACCGTCTCCATCCTCGGCGTCCTCGCCACGGCGCGGCTCGTGAACGGCGTTCCGACCGAAACGCCGCACCTGTGGATGTTCGGGTTCGTGACAGCGGGCTTCCGCTCGGCGGACTACTTCCCGCTGCTGCCGTGGGCGTTCGTGTTCCTGCTGGGGACGTGGGCGGGCAAGTACGTCCGCGAGGGTCGGCTGCCGCGATGGTTCTACGAGGCGAAAGCCCCGCGCCTTGCCGCCGTCGGGCGGCGGAGCCTGCTTATTTACGTCCTGCACCAGCCGGTGCTGTACGCTCTGACGATGCTGGGGCTCGCGATATTCGGAACATGACAAGGAGAACGACATGAACGTGCAAGTGAAAAAGCTGGACAGCCGCGCGATGCTGCCGTCCCACGGCTCCGCGAGCGCGGCGGGGTACGACCTTTACGCCTGCCTCGACGCGGACGTGACCGTTCCGCCGCATCATACGGAGATGCTCCGCACCGGTCTCGCGTTCGCGCTGCCGGAGGGCGCGTTCGGCGCGGTGTTCGCGCGCAGCGGGCTCGCGGCGAGGGAGGGCCTGCGCCCCGCGAACTGCGTCGGCGTCATCGACAGCGACTATCGCGGGGAGCTGATGGTCGCGCTCCACAACGACGGCGACGTTGCGAGGGTCGTGAAGCACGGCGAGCGCATCGCGCAGCTCGTGCTGCTGCCGTACCTGCCGATGGCGTTCGAGGAGGCGGCGGAGCTGCCCGACACCGCGCGCGGCGCGGGAGGGTTCGGGTCTACCGGAAAATAAAACGTCAAAAGAGAAGAACGGCTGCGCCGTTCTTCTCTTTCACCCAACAAATCCCCCGTCCACGGTCAGCACCTGCCCCGTGATGAACCCCGCGTCGTCGCTCGCCAGAAACGCGACCGCCGCCGCGACGTCCTCCGGCGCGCCAAGCCGCCCCAGCGGCGTCTGCTCCGCCAGCTCGCGGAGCGTCTCCTCGCCCAGAACCTTGACCATGTCCGTGTCGATGACCCCGGGCGCGACGCAGTTGACGCGGATGCCCGACGGCGCAAGCTCCATCGCGAGCGAGCGCGTCAGCCCGACGATGGCGTGCTTCGTGCAGGAGTACGCCGCCTCGCAGCTCGCGCCGTGCTGTCCCCAGATCGACGAGACGTTGACGATGCAGCCCGCCTTTTCGTGGAGCATCGACGGCAGCACCGCCTGCACGGCGTTGCGCATCCCGTTCAGGTTCACGGCGAAGTACCGCTCCCACAGCTCGTCCGTCACGTCCTGAAACAGCGCCTGCCCCGCGATGCCCGCGTTGTTCACCAGCAGCGTCACCGGTCCGAACGCGGCCGCGACGCGCCGCACCATCGCGTCCACCTCGGCGCGCACGGCGACGTCCGCCTGCACCGCGACGGCGGCGCGGCCCTCGGCGGTCAGCTCCGCGACCAGCTCGTCCGCCTTGTCCCTGCGCTCGCGGTAGTTCACGCCGACGGCGTAGCCCGCGCGCGCGAGCCG
>JAFSZQ010000046.1 GCA_017458885.1 Oscillospiraceae bacterium | reverse complement strand
GTTGGCGTCCTTTTTGCGTCTTATTTGCGCTGTTTCCCGTGAGACGATTTGACGGTGCGTCTTCGGTCCGCTGCCGCTCTTTGGGATACCAGCGCGGCGTTGTGTCTCTTCGTTTTACAACAACGTCGAATAAGGGGTAGCAAATGCTGACCCGTACGGGCAAACAGCGTGGTGTAGGCACGATAGCCTAAAATCACAAGAAATGCCGCCCAAAAGCGTTTTCTCTTTTTTGGAAGTCTGAAACCGTTTTTTCTCTTTCAAGAAAAGAGAAAAAATGGTGTCAGGAACCGTTCTCTTTCGCAAGAGAAAAGCAGTTTCAGGAACGCTTCTCCGCCGCGCGCACGACCAACAGCGTGACCACCATCAGCACGACGGACAGCGGCAGGCAGACGAACCAGCTCCGCACAAAGCCCGCGACGACGTAGCACACCAGCGACACGCCCGCGGCCGTCAGCGCGTAGGGGAGCTGCGTCGAGACGTGCTGGACGTGGTTGCACTGCGCGCCCGCGCTCGCCATGATCGTCGTGTCCGAGATCGGGGAGCAGTGGTCGCCGAGCACCGCGCCCGCCATGCAGGCGGAGATCGAAATGACCATCAGCTCGTTGCCCATGTTCGCGCCGAACACATCCACCACGATCGGGATCAGGATGCCGAACGTGCCCCAGCTCGTGCCGGTCGCGAACGCGAGGAAGCCGCCGACGACGAACACCAGCGCGGGCAGCAGGCTCATGATCGCGCCGCCGTGCGCGGCGGAGTTCACCAGCGCCGCGACGTTCTCCGCCGCGCCGAGCGAGTCGGTCATCGCCTTGAGCGTCCACGCAAAGGTCAGCACCAAAATCGCGGGCACCATCGCCTTGAAGCCCTCGGGAATGGCGTTCATGCACTCGCTGAACGTCAGCGCGCGCGTGCAGAGATAGAACACGATCGTGATGACCAGCGCCGCGGCGGAGCCGTACACGAGACCCACGGAGGCGTCAGAGTTCGCAAACGCGTCCACAAAGCTGTCCGCGCCGTTTTGATAGCCGGTGTAGATCATGCCGACGACGCAGGAGACGATCAGCACGAGGATCGGCAGCACGAGATGGATGACCTTGCCGTTGTCGCGCACGGGCGGGTTCGGCAGGTCTTCCGCGCCGGTGATGCTCGCGCGGCGCGGGTGCTGCAGCCGCTCCGCCATCTCCACCGCGCGCATGGGGCCGTAGTCGAACTGCCCCGCCGCGAGCGTGACGAGCATCACGAGCGTCGCCACCGCGTAGAAGTTGTAGGGGATCGCGCGGATGAACAGGTCGAGCCCGTTCACGCCGTCCACGAAGCCCGTCACCGCCGCAGCCCAGGACGAGATCGGCGCGATGATGCAGATCGGCGCCGCCGTCGCGTCGATGAGGTACGCGAGCTTGGCGCGCGTGACGCCGTGGCGCTCCGCGAGCGGGCTCATGACCGAGCCGACGGTCAGGCAGTTGAAGTAGTCGTCAATGAAGATCAGCACGCCCAGCGCGATGGTCGCCAGCTCCGCGCCGCGGCGGCTCTTGACGTGCGCCGCCGCCCAGCGCCCGAACGCGGCGCTCCCACCGGCGCGGTTCATCAGCATGACCATCGCGCCGAGAATGACGAGGAACAGCAGGATGCCGACGTTCCACCCGTCGGAGAGCGAGCCGATCATCCCGTCGACGAAGACGTGCTCCATCGTTCCGGCAAAGCTGAAGTGCGAATACATCAGCCCGCCGGCGAGGATGCCGATGAACAGCGAGGAGTAGACCTCCTTCGTGATCAGCGCCAGTCCAATGGCGATGATCGGAGGCAGCAGGGATACGAGGGTTTGTCCAAACATAGTTGACACGACCTTTCTGTGTTTTTCCAAAAAAGAAGTCATGATGTTTCCATCATGACTGAACAGAAAGGACGCAAGCGCCCCGTGCGGTCATGACAGCTCTCCGCCTCTCGGCGACAGTCCGGCGGGTATTCCCCGACGGCCCGGCAGCGATGCGGTCAGGAACCCGCGTCGCCCCTCGGCGGCATCCCCTTTCGCCCCACGATTTCCTGTCGTCCGCCGGAGCTACTCTTGTCAGCCGCGCCTCTATCAAGACTTTATTTGGTTAGTTGCAGTATACCCCCATTTTTTCGCGAGTCAAGAGAAAATTTTGTTCTGTGCGTCAACTTTGTATACTTTACCAAAGCAGCACAACGGAACGAACAAGGTTCCCGTCATTCGGCACAAAACGCGGTTTTCAGCAGCCTGTGGAACATCTGCCCCCAGGTCACGCGCGCGACGCTCTCGCCCGCGAGGATGGGCAGCACGGCGACCGTGCTGCCGTCCGCGCCCGTCACGCGCAGCTCGCCGAGGCGGTCGCCCCGCTCCATCGGCGCGTCCACGGCGTCGGGCAGGACGACCTCCTTTTGCAGGGCGCCCGCGGCGGACTTTTCAAGCAGCAGCACGTTGTCCGGCGTCAGCACCGGCTGTACGGCGTTCCGCTCGCCGAGGACGACGCGCAGCGGCGCGAGCGCCGCGTCGGGCGTGACGGTCACGAGCGTGTAGGTCGCGAAGCCGTAGTCGAGCATCGCGCGCGCGTCGGCGAAGCGTTCGTCGCTGGTGCGCCCTTTCATCACGACGGCGATCAGCTCCATGCCGCCGCGCTCCGCCGTGGCGCTGAGGCAGTAGCCCGCCGCGTCCGTGGAGCCGGTCTTGAGCCCCGTCGCGCCGTCGTAGAAGCGGATGAGCTTGTTGGTGTTCACGAGCATGGATTCGCCGTCGCGCAGGGAATCCATCCAGATCGTCGTGAACTGGCGCACGTCGGGGTGGTTTCGGATCAGCTCGCGCGACATGACCGCGATGTCGTGCGCGGACGTGACGTGTCCCGCGGCGGGCAGCCCCGTGGCGTTGACGAAGTGCGTGTCGTTCATGCCGAGCTGCTCGGCGCGCGCGTTCATTTTCTCGACGAACGCCGCCTCGCTGCCCGCGAGCTGCTCGCCGAGCGCCACGGCGGCGTCGTTGCCGGAGACGACGCATACCGCCTTGAGCAGGTCGCGCACGGTCATTTTCTCGCCCTCCTTGAGCCAGATCTGGCTGCCGCCCATCGAGCTCGCGTGGGCGCTGCCCGTCACCACGTCGTCGTAGGAGAGCAGCCCGCCGTCGATCGCCTCCATCGTCAGCAGGATGGTCATGATCTTCGTGACGCTCGCGGGCTCGCGCGGCGTATGCTCATCCTTGGCGTAGAGCACCGTGCCGGTGGTTTTTTCCATCAGGATGGCGGACGGCGCGTTCAGGTCGAGCTCGACGGCGCGCGCGGGAACGCAGAGGACGAGCGAAAACAGGCAGAGCAGGGCGAAAAAGCGTTTCATGGGCGACCCTCCGTGGCAAGAATGATGCATCTTATGAAGCGCGGGGGCAAAACATACTTTTTGCCTTGCAAACCGCGCGAGAGTGTGGTATGATATGTCCTGCGAAGTGAATACGCAGGGTTGGTATATCGGTATTACTCCAGCTTCCCAAGCTGGCTAGGCGGGTTCGACTCCCGTACCCTGCTCCAAAAAAGAAAGACGGCAATGCCGTCTTTCTTTTTTTGGGGCGCGGACAAAAAGAAGAGGCTCGTTCGAGCCTCTTCTTTTTTGCAATTGTCGCGTGTACCTTAGAAGATACCCTGGCAGAGCATCGCGTCGGCGACCTTCTCGAAGCCCGCGATGTTCGCGCCGGCGATCAGGTCGTAGCCCAGACCGTACTTCTCAGCCGCCGTGACGGAGGCGTTGTAGATGTTGGTCATGATGCCGTGCATCTTCTCGTCGACCTCTTCCGCGCTCCAGTACAGGCGCTCGGCGTTCTGCGCCATCTCCAGCTCGGAGACGGACACGCCGCAGGCGTTGACCGCCTTGGACGGGGCGATGATGAGGTGCTTCTGGCCCTTCAGGAACTCCAGCGCGTCGTTGGTCGTGGGCATATTCGCGACCTCGATGTAGTACTTCACGCCGGACTCGGCGATCTTCTTCGCCCAATCCATGTTGACGTCGTTCTGCGTCGCGGCGGGCATATAGATGTCCACGTCCTTGACGCCCCAGCACTTCTGACCCTCGACGAACTCGCAGTGGAACTTCTCGGCGTAGGGCTTGCAGTGCATCGGATCCTTGGCGCGCATCTCGAGGATGTAGTTGAGCTTCTCCTCGGTGCAGACGCCGTCGGGATCGTGGATGTAGCCGTCGGGGCCGGCGAAGTAGGTGACCTTCGCGCCGAGCTCGGCGGACTTCATCAAGATGACCCAGCCCACGATGCCGTAGCCGGACCTGGCGATCTGCTTGCCCTTGATGTCCTGACCGTCGTGCTTGAGCACCTCGCACAGATAGTACACCGCGCCGAAGCCGGTCGCCTCGGGACGGAGGATGGAGCCGCCGGTCTTGATGTCCTTGCCGGACACCGCGCCGAACTCCGCGTTGCCCATGATGCGGCGGTACTGACCGTACAGATAGCCGATCTCACGGCCGCCGACGCCGACGTCGCCCGCCGGGCAGTCGATGTCCTGACCGATGTGACGATACAGCTCGGTCATGAACGCCTGGCAGAAGCGCATGACTTCGCCGTCGCTCCTGCCGATGGGGCTGAAGTCGGAGCCGCCCTTGGCGCCGCCGATGGGCAGGCAGGTCAGCGCATCCTTGTAGACCTGCTCGAAGCCGAGGAACTTGATGGTGTCGAGGTTGACGTTGGACGCGAAGCGCAGACCGCCCTTGTGGGGGCCAAGGCTCGCGTTGAACTGCACGCGGTAGCCGCGGTTGACGTGATACTGGAGCTTGTCGTCCATCCACGCGACGCGGAACTCGATCGCGCGCTCGGGCTCGACCATGCGCTCGAGGATGCAGGCCTTCTCATACTCGGGGTGCGCGTTGATCAGCGGCTCGACGGAGAGGAGCACCTCTTCGACGGTCTGCAGGAACAGCTTCTGATCCGGATTCTTCGCACGGGTCTCTTCCAATACGCGCTCAATATACTTGTTCATGGGAAACAACCTCCTTCATATTTCCCCCTTGGCTGCGGGGGATTTGATGGTTCGTCCATCCTGATGTATAGATTAACACGCTTGCCAAAGTTTCTCAATGGACGCGCCATGAGAAAATCGTTTTCCGTTTTTGTGCAGACTGTCCAAAGCGATTTGGCGGAGCTTTCCGTTTTTTCATGATAAGCATGAAAATATTGCAAGACGCCTGCCAACGGGCAAAGCGTCCTGCAATATTGCCGTCATAAAATCGCGAGGTCGTAAGCGTCGATCCAGTACTGTCCCACGCCGTCGTTGCGGTAATAGACCGTCACCTCGTCGCCGACGGAGAGCAGCGGCGCGAGGGGGACGACCGCCGCGCTCGCGCGGACGGAGAAGGCGTCCTCGCCCTCGAAGCGCAGGTAATAATAGGTGTCGCCGCCGATGACCGCGCTGCGCAGCTCGGCGATGACGCCGCCGCGCTCTAGGCTCGCCTCGCTCGGCGCGACCTCCGCCTGTCCGTCGCCGATCAGCCCGTTCTGGCGGAGCATCGCGCGGTAGTTCGCCTCGCAGTCCATGACGCTCGCGCCGGTGGCGACGATCTGGTACTGGCTGACGTTGACCATGGCGTACATCTTGACGAGCGAAGCGGCGTCCTTGAGCGCCATGAAGTACGTCGGCTGGTCTGCGATGTTGAGCAGCAGCGGGAACGTCGCGGCGTAGCGCATCTGCTGCACCTGGCCCTCGGCACTGCCCATGGCGGAGAACTCCTCCGCGCCGGCGACGGCGTAGTAGCGCGTCTCCTTCGTGCGCTGGTTGGAGAGCAGGAAGCCGATGTTGCTCTCGTCCCCGCCGACGCTGGTGACGCCGGTGTAGACCCACACGTCGTCGCCGCGGGCGAGGTAGTTGTAGCCGTCGGTGGTCACGCTCACGTCGCGCTGGCCGAGGATGGAGTTCCAGAAGCCGTTGTGGTAGCGCCCGTAGTAGTCGTACTGCTGGATGATGAGCCCCGCCGAGTAGACGTGATCGACCCACGCGGGGACCTCCTCGTAGTACGCGCACTCGCCGGTGATGGCGTTCACGAGTACCGCGCCGCGGTTGTCGTCGCCGCCGAAGAGCCCGATGGTCTTCTCGCGCTTGGCGCAGACCCAGTAGGGCGTGCCGTCCTCGTCGATCTCGAACACGGGCGTGTCGAACATCATCGTGGGGTAGCGGAAGCGCAGGTGGCGGTAGAGGTTGCGCGAGAAGTGCTCCGCCGTGGTGTACTTCATGCCGTCCGCGAGCCGCACGACCTCGACGTTCTGCGTGACCATGTCGATGACGAGGTAGGCGGGCAGCCCGCTCGCGCGGTTGTTGAACCATTTGACGATATCGCCGTAGCGCAGGGGCGTCACGCGCACGGGACGGCCCTGATAGTTGATCTGGGTGTAGTCGCCCGCGACCTCGAACTGCGAGACCATGTCGGCGAGCTCGCCGAGCTTGCGGTCGCCGAGGCGCTGGGCGCTCGCGCCGTCGAGCATGGGGATCTGGTCGTAGCGGATCTCGTCCACCTCGGCGGCGAAGTCGCCGGGCTGCACGGTCAGCAGCTTCTGGTAGGCGTTCGCGCGCAGCACGACCCACGAGGTCAGCGCGCCCGCGAGCGCCACGACGACGAGCGCGGCGACGAGGAAGAACGGGACGCGGCACTGCTTTTTGACGAACTGGAAATAGCCCTTCGCGCCCTCGCCCGTGAAGCCGGAGGTCAGCACCGCGCAGCCGCAGTAGACAAGGCAGAGCAGGAACACGAAGCCGTAGCATTCCTCGGCGTGGAGGTTGAGCGCGGGCAGGCTGATATAGTAGTAGACCAGCGCGAACGCGAGCGTGACGGCGAGGTTGATCGCGACGCGCGCGCCCTTGCTGCCGATCGCCTTGCGGGGCTTTTTCTCGCGCGGCGGCTTGTTGCGGTTGATCTGGAACCCGCCCGCGGCGGGGTCGTATTTGAATTCCATGGCGTACTCCTTTTCCGATAGGTTGTGCAACGGCATTATC
The DNA here is from genome assembly GCA_017458885.1 of Oscillospiraceae bacterium. Taxonomy (GTDB): domain Bacteria; phylum Bacillota; class Clostridia; order Oscillospirales; family Oscillospiraceae; genus Hominicoprocola. The sequence continues at coordinate 15,542 of JAFSZQ010000046.1, read as the reverse complement.
GCATATGCGCGGCGGAAATGCAAGAGCCGCCATAAGGCGGCTCTCGCGCGTCACGCCAGATTTGGGCGGAATTTGAGGAACGCCCACGTCAAAAAGTACAGCAGCGCGTTCCCGAGGTACAGCTCGACCAGCCCCAGCCACGGCGCGCCGCCCGTGACGTAGATCGCCGTGGGGCCGTCCGCGCCGCCGATGACGCCGACGCTCCGCGCGAGGCGCGCGTCGAGAAACAGGTTCAGTCCCGCGAGCAGGCGCGCCAGCGCGAGGAGGAGCACGACCGTCATCACGAAGTACCAAAACCGATGCTTGCTGAAGTTCTGCGCGATGGTCGCGACGGCGTAGCACAGCAGCGTGACGAAGCTCATGCCGCCCAGCGTGCCGAGGAGCGCGCGGAGCGCCGCGCTCGCGCCGATGCGCGGGAAGTAGTACCGCAGCGCGTCGAGCGCGTCCCGCGCGTCGGCGCGCGTGAACCCGCCGGCAAGCGCCCCCGCGAGCAGCACGGACAGCGCCATCAGCGCAAGCGCGGCGACGTACCAGCACACCGCGGTCAGCAGCTTTGAGAGCAGCAGGGCGTGCTCGCCGACGGGCAGCGTGCGCGTCAAATAGCCCTCGTCGCCGAAAAAGTTTTGCTTGTAACGCTGCATCAGGATGACGAAGATCCCGACGGCGACGGCGAACAGGCTCATGCCGTAGAGAATGACGATCGCGTTGCCCGCCATGCCCTGCCAGCCGTTTTGCAGGCTGTTCCAAAAGCGGAGCACCGTGCCCGCGAGCAGCGCCAGCGCCAGCATCGCGCCGCACAGCGGCAGCGCGAAGCGTCCCGTGGCGCGGAATTCGTGTTTTACCAGTTTTCCGAACATCGTCCCCGACCCCCTCTCAATATGCGAACGTCTCGCGGAACAGCTCGTCCACGCTCTTGCCCCGCTGCTCGCGCACGTCGTCCACGCGCTCGTGCAGCACGACGCGCCCCTCGCGCAGGAACACCGCCTCGTCGAGCACCTGCTCCACGTCCGCGATCAGGTGCGTCGAGATCAGCACCGTCGCGTCCTCGCTGTAGTTTGTGAGGATGGTCTTGAGGATGTAGTCCCGCGTCGCGGGATCGACCCCGCCGATCGGCTCGTCGAGCAGGTACAGCTTCGCGCCGCGGCTCATGACCAGAATGAGCTGCAGCTTCTCCCGCGTGCCCTTGGACATCGCGCGGATGGTCTGCTTTTCGTCCAGCCCCAGCTTCTCGAGCATCTCCTCCGCGGCGTAACGGCGAAAGTCGGCGTAGAAGTCCTGATAGTAGTCCATCGCCTGTTTCGCCGTCATCCACAGCGGCAGCGCGATGCGCTCGGGCAGGTAGGACACGACCGCCTTCGTCTCCCGCGAGGGCTGTCTGCCGTCCACCAATATCTCGCCGCCCGTCGGCGTCAGCAGCCCGCAGGCGAGCTTGATCAGCGTCGTCTTCCCGCTGCCGTTCGGGCCCAGCAGCCCGACGATGCGCCCCGACTCCAGCGCCAGCTCCACGCCGCGCAGCGCATCCTTCGTCCCGTAACGCTTTTGCAGCGCCCTGCATTCCAGTATCGTGCTCATGTTGCTTCGTCTCCTTCCCGTTCTTCCAGCAGCGCGGCCGCCTGCGCGCGGTCGTAGCCCAGCTTTTCCATCACGCGCAGGAACTCCCCCGCCCGCGCCTCCGCCAGCGCGCGCCGCGCCGCCTCAAGACGCGCTTTGTCGGCGGTCACGAACCGCCCCGCCGTGCGCAGGGTGTAGACCAGCCCGCCGCGCTCCAGCTCGCCGAGCGCGCGCTGCACCGTGTTCGGGTTCACGCCCGCGTCCACCGCCAGCTCCCGCACCGCGGGCAGCCGCTCGCCCGCCGCGAACACGCCGGATACGACGGCAAACGTCAACTGCTCGCAAAGCTGGGTGTAAAGCGGCGCGTCCGCGCGAAACGTCCATTCCATCGGCTGCCCTCCTTGTGTGATTGTATTAAGTGATTGATACAATAGCACGGCAAACGCCCCCCTGTCAAGGGGGTGTTTCAAAAATTTTTGCCCGCGCGGACGCGCGGGCAAATCACTTCTTCTCTTTTTTCTCCGGCTCGGGGAACATCGCGTCGCACAGCGCGAGCGCGAGCGCCTGCTCCGCCTGCGCGCGCAGCGCCGCGCGGCAGACCCGTTCCCCGTCGTCCGCCGCATTCGCCGCCGCCGTGTCCTGCAGCGCGCGCTCGTACTCGTCGCAGAACCGGTCGTAGCCCTCGCGCTCGCCGCGCTGCTGCTGCAGCAGCGCGAGCAGCCGCTTGACGCGGTCGATGGGGAAGCTCGCCTTCAGCACGCAGATCATGATGAGGTGCGCGAGGTGGGCGCGGGAATACTTCTTTTTCACCGGCGGCGGCATGACGCCGAGCTTGACGTAGTTGTTCACCATCGACGCCGTCAGCCCCTTGCGGTCGAAGCCCGGGCAGTCGCCGAGGTAGCGATCCATCAGCGAGAGCACCTGATCCATGTATAGCTCCAGATCGGGCAGCTCCTCCCAGCGCGGGAGCCGCTGCCCCGCGAGGCGTTCGCACACCGCCGCGAGCGCCGGACGCGCCGCGTCCTCCATGCCCCTCACCGTCCTTTCTGGGATACCATAGCAAAATTTGCGCGAAATTACAAGATTTATTTTCTGGATACGCTTGACAAAGACTTTAAGATGGTTTAATCTAGTTTTGAAAACCAGATTAGGTGGTGAGCAGATGCTTGTGACGGTCTATGGGGATTCGATCCTCAAGGGCGTGCTGTATGAGAACGGGCGCTATGTGCTCGAGCGCGGCTGGGAGCGGCGGCTCGCCGAGCGGTTCGACCTGCGGGTGGTGAACCGCTCGCGCTTCGGCGGCACGCTGCCCAAGGCGCTCGCGCGCATCGAGCAGGACAGCGCGGCCGAGCCGGACGGCGAGGAGTACGCGCTGCTGGAGCTGGGCGGGAACGACTGCGACTACGACTGGGCGGCGGTCTCCGACGCGCCGGAGGCGGCGCACGAGTGCAAAACGCCGCCGCCGCGTTTTCTGGACGGGCTGCGCCGCGCGGTGCGGCTCCTGCGCGCGAGCGGGCGGACGCCGGTGCTCGCGTCGCTGCCGCCGATCAACGCGGAGCTGTATCTGGGCTTCCTCTGCCGCGGCGGGCTGTCGCGAGAGAACCTCTTGCGCTGGCTGGGCGACGTGCAGCGCATCTACCGCTGGCAGGAGCACTATTCGCAGATGGTCGAGCAGGTCGCCCGCGAGGAGGGCGCGCCGCTGATCGACCTGCGCCGCCCGTTCCTGCGGGACGCGCGCGCGCCGGAGGAGCTGCTCTGCGCCGACGGCATCCATCCGTCGCGCCTCGGGCAGGAGCTGCTGTATCAGGCGTTCTGCGGGGCGCTGTGAGGCGTCGCGGCAAAAAGCGTCTGAACTCGTGAGAGTTCAGACGCTTTTTTGGAGGCGGTCAGCCCTGCGCCTTTGCCGTGACCGTCCAGACCTTTCCGCTTTTGACCGCCTCATGCGTGGCGGGATCGACGTAAGCACTCGGGTCGCTGCAGAACGTACCGCCGGAGATAAAAACAGCGCCGCCCGTTACGAGCAACGCATTCATATTTGAGAGTTCACTGGAAAAGCTGCCGCCCGTTATCCGCACGGTATTTGCCTCCTGAGAAAGCGGTATGCCGAACGACGTCACCGCGCCGCCCTCCACGGTCAGGTCGCCGCGGTTGCGGATGCCGCAGGAGCCGAGGGTTGAGATCGTACCGCTCCCCCGGATCGTGAGGGTCGCGCCGCTGTTGATGAGAAATTCGCCAAAGTCGAGATCCAGGCTGTGCCCGTTGAGGTCGAGTATCGCCGTTCCGGAGTTCATCGTAAGCGAATCCACCGCAACGTCTCTGTCGAGCGTGACCGTGCCGCCTGCCTCCAGACGCGCTTCCAGCCACGGGAGAAACGTCGCGCGGACAACAACGTCGGCGGACGGCATCACGAACGTCGCCGTCGCCGTGCGGGAGGTCTTGTCGAAGCTGCCGTCGGGGAGCGGGAAGTCCTCGCCGTCATAGCTGAACGTGACGGCGGTGCAGACATAGCCCTCGGCGGCGGCGAGCGTCACCGTCAGCTCCGTTCCCGCCTTCTGCGTCGATGGGGCGGTCAGCGTCCCGTTGGCGGGCGTGGCGAGCGTTACGGCATACAGCCCCGTCGCGGGGATCGGCTCGGTCTTCGTCGCGCCGCAGACGGTGCAGGCGTAGGTCTTGACGCCGTCCTCGCCCGCCGTCGCCTCCGTCGTCACCGCGCCGCCGTCCCAGACGTGCGCCGCCTCGCCGCCGTGGTGCGTCGCGTCGTGCGAGCAGGCGTGCCAGTGCTTCGCGTCGTCGTGGCTCCACGCCTCGGCGTAGTCGTGTCCGAACGCGGGGACTGCCTCGAGCCTGGTCGCGCCGCAGCCGGTGCAGGTATAGGTCTTGACGCCCGACGAAACGCAGGTCGCCGGCGTCGTCACAACGCCGGCGTTCCAGACGTGCGTATGCGGCGCGGGCTCGGGCGTACTTGGCGCGGAGGGACTGGGCGCGGGAGCGGGCGTACTTGGTGCGGAGGGGCTTGGCGCGGGAGCGGGCGCGCTCGGCGCGGAGGAACTTCCGCCGCCGCCTGACGATACCGCCGCCGCTTCGGCATAGACCGAGCTTGTGCCGCGCATGGCGGGCGCGGGGAGCGTTGAATCCGCGGAAGCCGAGATCTTCGCGTTGTCCGCCTGCACGACGAGCCTGCCCGAGACCGCCGCCTTGTCGAAGTTGACCTCTTTGCCGTCCGCGGCGTGGGAGATGAGCACGTCGGCGCGGGTCGTACCCGTCAGCGTCACGCCGCCCGCGGCGATGAGCACGACGCCGTCCCGATCGGTCAGCTCGTAGGAGCCGGAGGCGTTGACGTACTGCGCGATCGCCTTGTCAAAGACCGTCATCACCGAGGCGCGGTCGATATTGTTGCCCGGCGCGAGCGCCGCGTTGCCGACGCCGCCGACCACGCCTGCCGCGGCAAGCGCCGCCACATAGCCCGCCGCCCAGTCCGAGACGCCGCCCGCGTCCTTGTAGCCGTCGAGCGCGGCGGTGTCCGCGGGCTCGAGCTCCAGCGCGCGGGCGATCAGCGTCAGCGCCTCCTCGCGGCTGACCGGCGCGTTCGGCTTGCCCTTGCCGCCCGCGCCGAGCAGGATGCCGGCGGCGTGACAGCGGAGCATATACGGCGCGTACCACTCCGTCGCGGGCACGTCGCTGAACGGGTTTTCCGCCGTCGCTTCGGTCAATCCGAGCAGGCAGGAGAGCGTCTTCGCCAGCTCGCCGCGCGTCATGCCCGCGTCGGGCTTGAACGCGCCGCCGCTGCCCTCCACGACGCCGTACCCGCTCCAGCGGTCGATGGCGGCTTCCGCCCAGTGCCCGTGCGTGTCGCGGTAGCCTTCGTCCGCCGCGGCGGGCGCGCTGAGCAGCCCAAGCGTCAGCGCCAGCGTGAGAAGCAGGGTCAGGGTTCTTTTCAGTTGTGACATAATTTTTGTTCCTCCTTAAACCAAAATAGAATGTGAGTCGCCAAAATTGGGCAAATTTCGACAACTTCCCGCAAATTTTAGCACGGTATTTTGGTAGATGCAACGGGAGGCGGCAAATTTGCCGCGCAAAATTTTGAAAGAACGAAAGGCAACGCCGTCAAAAAACGGGTTGCCTTTCCCTTTGGCGTGGTATAATATGTTGGAAAAGATCTGCGGAAGGAGGAACGGCTATGCCTACGCGGGAGATTGAGGAGCTTCGCAATCAGCTCGTCGCACAACTCGCACCGCTGCGCATCTATCTGTTTGGCTCTTACGCGAACGGCACGAACCGCGAGCAGAGCGATCTGGACTTCTACATCGTTGTCAAGGACGGGACGCAAGACCTCGCGGACGTGACAGCGCGGGCATACCGCTCCATCCGGCGGCTCAAGCGGCGTCCGGTCGATATCCTTGTCGGCACGGAGAGCCGCTTCAATGAGCGCAAGGAGCTGCCCACGGTCGAAAACGAGGTGTTTCGGAGGGGAGTGCTGCTGTATGGATAGGGCGTCTGGGGAGTGGCTCGCCTTTGCGGAGACCGACTTGGGCGTGGCGCGGCACCTGCTTGAAACCTACCGCCCGCAGCCGTTGGAGATCATCTGCTACCACTGCCAGCAGTCCGCGGAAAAAGCGATCAAGGCTGTGATCGTCGCACACGGCGCGCAAGGCGGGATGCCAAAGCTGCACGACCTCTCGTTCCTGTTGGATCAGGTCAAAAACGCGATCAAGATCGACGAGCGGTATTACGATGCCGCAGACGCGCTGACGCCCTACGGCGTGGCGGTGCGCTACCCGAGCGAACTTGCCTTGGAGGAGCGGCACGCGCGTTCGGCGCTGCGCCACGCCGAGGCGCTGCTGGATTGGGCAAAGATAAACTGCGAGTAGATTTTTTAGCGGTAAGACACGGAACGGGCGGGAGGACATGGCAAAGCGAAAGAAGACGAACGACGCCCTGATGGCGGCGCGGGACAACAAGAGCGACGAGTTCTACACGCAGTATGACGACGTCGCGCGCGAGGTGGAGGCGTATCTCGACTACGACCCCGACACGTTTCGGGACAAGACCGTCCTGCTGCCCTGCGACGACCCCGAGCGCAGCAATTTTACGCGCTATTTTGTCCGACGCTTCGACGCGCTGGGGCTGAAAAAGCTCGTCAGCACGAGCATCGCCGCCCACGGCGAGACGCGGGGCAGGATCTTCACGCTCTCGCGCGGCGAAACGCCGCCCGCCGCGCCGCGCTGGGGCTACCTTGACGGCGACGGCGATTTTCGGGGCGCGGAGGCGTCGCGCCTGCGCGACGAGGCGGATATGATCGTCACGAACCCGCCGTTCTCGCTGTTTCGGGAGTTCGTCGCATGGATCATGGCGGCGGGCAAAAAGTTCCTGATCATCGGCAACCAGAACGCGCTGACCTACAAGGAGTTTTTCCCCTATATCCAGAGCAACCGCGTCTGGCTCGGCGTGAGCATCACCGGCGGAGATCGGGCGTTCAACGTGCCCGACGCCTACCCGCTGGAGGCGCTGACCTGCGGCGTGGACGAGCAGGGGCGGAAGTTCATCCGCGTCAAGGGCGTGCGCTGGTTCACCAATCTGGAGCACGGCAGGCGGCATCAGCCACTCCCGCTGATGACGATGGCGGAAAACCGGCGCTCCAGCCCCCACAAGCTCATCCGCGAGCGGGGCTACCCCCGCTACGACAACTACGACGCCGTCGAGGTGTCCTACACCGACGCCATCCCGTCGGACTGCGGCGAGACGATGGGCGTGCCGATCACCTTCCTCGACAAGTACTGCCCCGAGCAGTTCGAGATCGTGGGGCTCGACCGCTACACCGTGCCCAAGGAAAAGCTGATCGGCGGGCGCGTGGCGATCGGCGGGAAGCCGTGCTACGCGCGGATACTGATCCGAAAAAAGACGGGCGGCGCCTGACGCCGCCGCGATAGAAAGGACGAATTTACCATGACCAAACTCGTGCTGCTCCGCCACGGCGAGAGCGAATGGAACAAGCTGAACCTGTTCACCGGCTGGACGGACGTAGACCTCAGCGACAAGGGCCGCGAGGAGGCGAAGGCCGCCGGCGCGACTCTCAAGGCGGAGGGCTACGACTTCGACGTGTGCTACACCTCGTACTTAAAGCGCGCCATCCACACGCTGAACCTCGCGCTCGACGAGATGGATCGCGCGTGGCTGCCGGTCGTCAAAAGCTGGAAGCTCAACGAGCGGCACTACGGCGCGCTGCAGGGGCTGAACAAGGCGGAGACCGCCGAGAAATACGGCGAGGAGCAGGTCAAGGTCTGGCGCCGCAGCTTCGACGTCAAGCCCCCCGCGCTGGAGGCGGACGACGAGCGCAATCCGGCAAAGCAGGCGATGTACCGCGGCGTAGACCCCGCGCTCCTGCCCGCGCACGAGAGCCTCGAGACCACCATCGAGCGCGTCATCCCCTATTTTGAGGGGGTCATCAAGCCCGACATGGCGGCGGGCAGGCGCGTCGTCATCGCGGCGCACGGCAACTCGCTGCGCGCGCTGGTCAAGTATTTCGACGACCTGACGCCCGAGGAGATCATCGGCGTCAACATCCCGACCGGCGTGCCGCTGGTCTACGAGTTCGACGATGCGTTCCGCGCGGTGAAGCACTACTACCTCGGCGATCCCGACGCCATCGCCGCCAAGATGCAGGCGGTCGCCAACCAGGGCAAGAAAAAATGACAAAAAAGGAACGCTCCCGCCGCGGCGGGAGCGTTTTTTGGCGTTATCGGTCAACGAGGCGCGTAAACTCGGTCGAGCCCTTTTGGAACTGCACGGAGAGCTTCATGCGGTCGGCGCGCATATGGCTCATCGTGTACTCGTAGATGTGCCCGTTCTCGCCGGTGGTGCGGCGCTGGTGGAAAAACGCCGGCGAGCCGACGGGGCAGCCGAGCAGCTCCGCCTCGGCCTCGCCCAGCGTCACCGCCTCGTAGCTGTCCCGCGCCGAGATCGGCACGACGCCCACATGGTAGAGCAGGCTGTAGAAGCTGTGCGTCTGCACCATCTCGCGCGTGAGGTTGGGGTAGATGTGCTCGGGGTAGTAGGACGTCTCGACGATCAGCGGCGCGCCGTCCACATTGCGCACGCGCGTGAAGCAGTAGACCCGCTCGTCCGCGCCGAGCTCCATGATCTTGCGGATGCGCGGCGTCGCGGGCGCGACGGAGAAATCGACCAGCGTGGACGAGGGCGTCTTGCCCTGCTGGGAGATCTCCGTCGTGAACGAATACTCGACGTGCTTGCGGCGCATCGCGGGGTCGGCGACGAAGGTGCCCTTGCCGCGCTTGCGCACGACGAAGCCGTCCTCCTCCAGCGCGCCGATCGCCTGACGCACCGTGTTGCGGCTGATGTGGTACGCGCCGCACAGCTCCGCCTCGGACGGCAGCAGCGCGCCCACGCCCGCCTCGCCGGAGGTGATGGCGCGCTTGATGATGCCGATGAGCTGGGAGTAAAGCGGCACCTCGCTGTCGATCTGAAGCTGGTTGTGCAAAATGGAACTGCTCTCCATTGTCCTGCCCTCTTTCGATTTGTTTGGAACGTTTAGATTGTACCATATATAGTGGGAATATTTCAAGAGGAAAAACAAAAAATCGCCGCCTTTTGGCGGCGATCTCTCGTTTTAGAACTTCGGCTTGGACGCGGGGCACTTCGGCGCCTCGCCGTTGCAGACCGCCACGATGTCGTTCGCAACGCTCGTGCAGCAGTTGAGCACCGACTGCTCGGTCGTCGCCGCCATGTGCGGGGTCATGACCACGTTGTCAAGGTCGAACAGCTCGCGGCTGGACGGCTGGATCGGCTCGTGCTCGAACACGTCGAGCCCCGCCTGGAACAGCGTGCCGTCCTTGAGGCAGGCGATCAGCTCGTCTTCCTTGATCAGCCCGCCGCGCGCGCAGTTGATGAACGACGCCGTCGGCTTCATCCACGAGAACTGCTCGCGGCCGATGGAGTGGTGTGTGGACTCGACCTCGGGCAGATGGACGCTGACGAAGTCCGCCTGCTCCCAGACCTCCTTCGCGGTCGCCTTGAGCTCGCACAGGTCGCCGATCTTGTCCTGCGTGAGGTACGGGTCGTAGCCGATGACCTTCATGCCGAAGCCGAACTTCGCCTTCTGCATCGCGAGCTGGGAGATGCGCCCGCAGCCGATCATGCCCAGCGTCTTGCCGCCGAGCTCGTAGGTGTGCTCCATGCCCATGCGCACGAGGAAGTTGCCGCCGCGGAACTGGCGGTCGACGTAAGTAAACCGCTTGGCGCAGGCGAGCATCAGCAGGATCGCGTGCTCGGCGACGGCGTTGGCGTTGCCGGCGGGCGCGAAGACGACCTGGACGTCCTTCTCGGCGGCGTGGTCCATGTCGATGTTGTCCAGCCCCGCGCCCTGCTTGCCGATGACCTTGAGGTTCTTGCACACGTCCATCATCTTCGCGGTGACGGGCTCGGTGCGGCACATGATCGCGTCGGGCTGGTACGCCGTCAGCTCCTTGACGTAAGTCTCCTCGTCGTTGTGGGAGCAGAGCTTGACCTCAAACCCGTTCTGCTCGAAGATATGGGTCGCCACCTCGTTCAGCTCGATGGTGTAGTAGACCTTGAATTTTGCCATGATCCGTTCCTCCTACCTATTATATAATCATTACAAAAGTTTTCGCTGTCGGAACTATTCTATACGTTGTATCGCCGAAAATCAAGCCCTATTTGCAAGATTGCTTTCATCTTTTTTATCCTGTTGATTTTCTTTTGAAATTGTCCCGTCATATCGGGAACGTCTCCCCGTCCGCGCGGATGGGCGCGATCCGCTCCGCGTCGGCGGGATGCTCGCGGCGATAGCGGTCGATCCAGTCGAACTTCTCCCAGACGTGCATCGGGAACAGCCGCTTGACGGGGATCTGCTCCATCAAGTACGCGACGCCCTTGTCGTAGGCGTCGCCGAGGCGCGGGTCGAGCGGCGCCATCGCGACGTCGAGCATCGGCGCGCAGCCGCAGTCCGCCGCCTCGTCGCGCACGGCGCCCGCGAGCTTGGCGATCGCGCGGCGATAGCTCTCCGCCATGTTGTCGCAGTACTGCTTGCCCTCGTCCGTCCAGTGCCACCAGTTGAGGTCGCCCGCGTGGTAGACGAGCTTCCCCTCGGCGGAGAGCAGGAACGCCACGCCGATGTCGGTGGACTTGACGGTGCGGACGGTCAGCGCCGCGCCGCCCGCCTCGGTCGCGAACACGCTGTCCGCGCGCATCGACGTGACGCGGGCAAAGAGTTCCTCGGTCATGCCGAGCTTCTCCCAGCGGCGCGCGGCGAGGCGGATGTCGTGGGAGAGGACGTAGCGCGTCAGGGGATAGGTCTCGGGCAGGGCGAAGATGTGCTTGTCGAAGTGGTCTTCGTGGGCGTGGCTCGCGAAGACGAGCAGCGGCTTGTCCGTTTTGAGCGGCGGCAGCGCGCCCTTCCACCAGTCGAAGAGCGTGTAAAAATGCTCCCACTCGACCAAAAAGCCGCTGTGGGCGAGGAACGTGATGGTCATATCCGGTCTCCCTTTTACAGAGTACGGTCATTGTAGCATAGAAAGCCGCCTCTTGGCAAACCCAAGATGTTGTGGTATACTGCGGACAATGGACGAGCATTGGGACAATTTGGACGCGCTGCGCGCGCCGCTGCTGGCGTGGTACGACGCGCACCGCCGCGTGCTGCCGTGGCGCGAGGAGCCGTCGCCGTACCGCACATGGGTCAGCGAGATCATGCTCCAGCAGACGCGCGTCGGCGCGGTGCTGGCGTATTACGCGCGCTTTCTGGCGGAGCTGCCGGACGCGCGCGCGCTCGCGGCGGTATCCGAGGAGCGGCTCTATAAATTGTGGCAGGGGCTGGGGTACTATTCGCGCGCAAAAAATCTGCACCGCGCGGCGCAAGTCGTTGTCAGCGAATACGGCGGCGAGCTGCCGCGCACGATGGACGCGCTGCGCGCGCTGCCGGGCGTCGGCGACTATACCGCGAGCGCCATCGCGAGCATCAACTACGGTTTGCCGGAGCCGGCGGTGGACGGCAACCTGCTGCGCGTTGCGTCGCGCGTCTGCGGCTGCGCCGAGGACGTGACCGACGCGCGGACGCGGCGGCGGTTCCGCGAGCACATGGCGGCGTCCATCGACCGCGCCCGCCCGGGCGCGTGGAACCAGGCGATGATGGACCTCGGCGCGACGGTGTGCCTGCCGAACGGCGCGCCGCTGTGCGCCGAGTGCCCCGCAAGGGCGTTTTGCACGGCGTACCGCGAGGGGCTGACGGGCGTGCTGCCCGTGCGCGCGCCGAAGAAAAAGCGCCGCGCGGAGGAGCGCACGGTGTTCCTGCTCCTGCGCGGCGGCAAGGTCGCCGTCCGCCGCCGCGGCGACACGGGGCTGCTGGCGCGGCTGACGGAGTTCCCGAACGCGGCGGGCAGCCTCGACGAGCCGAGCGCGCTCGTGACGCTCGCGCAGTGGGGCGTAAAGCCGACGAGCCTTACGCCCTGCGGCACGGCGAAGCACATCTTCACGCACATCGAGTGGCAGATGAAGGGCTACGTCGCGGAGGTGACGGGCGACAACGCCGAGTTTCAATGGGTGGACGCAACGGAGTTTGAGCAACTGGCGATCCCCACGGCATTCAAGAAGTACGCCGCCCAAGCCAAAAACCTGCTGAATATCCCTCCGCCGAATAAGGGGTAGCAAATGCCAATCCGCACGAGCAAACAGCGTAATCTAGACACGGAAACCCAAACGTCACAGAGACAGCCGGCAGGCGCCCTTTCTTCTACGGAAGTCTGAAACCATTTCTTCTTTCGGCAAGGCGAAAGAAGAAACGGTTTCAGGAATCGTCCTGAATAAACAAGGAGTAATCTCATGGCACAATTATACTTCAAGTATGGCGCGATGGGCTCCAGCAAGAGCGCCAACGCGCTGATGGCGCGGTTCAACTACGAGGAGCGCGGGCAGCGGACGCTGCTCGTCAAGCCCCAACTCGACACGCGCGACGGCGACCACATGGTGCACTCGCGCATCGGGCTGGAGCACCCGTGCGTCTACTTCCACGAGATGCGCGCGATGGACGAGGCGGAGCTGAAAAAGAACGCCTGCATCATCGTGGACGAGGCGCAGTTTTTGACGCGCGAGGAGGTGCGCTACCTCGTGCACCTCGTGGACGACTGCGGCATCCCTGTGATCTGCTACGGGCTGCGCGCGGACTTCCGCGGCGAGCTGTTCCCGGGCAGCTACGAGCTGCTGGTCATGGCGGACAAGCTCGAGGAGGTCAAGACCATCTGCTGGTGCGGCAAGAAGGCGGCGTTCAACGCCCGCTTCGACGCCGACGGGCGCGTGCTCAAGGAGGGCGAGCAGGTGGTGCTCGGCGCGAACGACAAGTACATCGGGCTGTGCCGCAAGCACTGGATGCGCGGCGATCTGGGGCGATGATCTGCGACCTCTGCCCCCGCCGCTGCCATGCGGAGCGCACGGAGGCGCGCGGCGCGGGGTTCTGCGCCATGCCCGCCGGCGTCGTCGCGGCGAAGGCGATGCTCCACCGCTGGGAGGAGCCGTGCATCTCCGGCGCGCGCGGCGCGCTCTGCGTGTTTTTCACGGGCTGCAATCTCGGCTGCTCGTACTGCCAGAACGGCGAGATCAGCCGCGGGAACTTCGGCAAGCCGGTCTCTCCCGCGCGGCTGCGGGAGATCTTCGAGGACGGGATCGCGCGGGGCGCGGCGTGCATCGACCTCGTCACGCCGACGCACTTCACGCCGTGGATCGCGGAGGCGCTCGCGGAGCCGCTCCCCGTGCCGGTGGTCTGGAACAGCGGCGGCTACGAGCGCGTGGAGACGCTGCGGACGCTCGCGGGCAAGGTGCAGGTCTACCTGCCCGACCTCAAGTACGCGGACGCGCGCCTCGCGGCGGCGCTGTCGGACGCGCCGGACTATTTTGAGACCGCCAAAGCCGCCATCGACGAGATGTACCGTCAGACGGGGCCGTACCGGCTGGGCGCGGACGGCGTGCTGCAAAGCGGCGTGCTCATCCGGCATATGCTGCTGCCCGGGCAGCTCGAAAACACGCGGCGCGTGATCGACTACGTCGCGGCGCGGTTCCCCGACGGCGGGGCGCTGTTCTCGCTCATGAGCCAGTACACGCCGCAAAAGGGCGCGGCGGGCGCGCTCGCGCGGCGCGTCACGGGCGCGGAGTACCGCGCGGCGGTGGAGTATCTGCGCGCCTGCGGCATATCGGACGGCTTCGTGCAGGAGCGGAGCAGCGCGAACGCGGCATACACGCCGGACTTCGACTTGAGCGGCGTTTAGAAACAACGACTTTTGGGAGGGACAGAAACGATGGAACGCACCAGCAAGGAGAACTACTACCTCGACATCGCGCAGACGGTCACGGAGCGCGCGACCTGCCTGCGGCGGGTGTACGGCGCGATCATCGTCAACAACGACGAGATCATCTCCACCGGCTACAACGGCGCGCCGCGCGGGCGCAAGAACTGCGTCGATCTCGGCTACTGCACGCGCGAGGCGATGCAGGTGCCGCGCGGCGAACGCTACGAGCTCTGCCGCAGCGTCCACGCCGAGGCGAACGCCATCATCTCCGCCGCGCGGCGCGACATGGCGGGCGGGACGATCTACCTCGTCGGGCGCGACGCGCGGACGGGCGCGCTGCTCTCGGACGCGACCTCCTGCTCGATGTGCCGCCGCCAGATCATCAACGCGGGGCTGGAGAAGGTGGTCATCCGCCGCACGCCGACGGAGTACGAGGTCATCCCCGTCCGCGAGTGGGTGTACGAGGACGATTCGATGGCAAACGTGCCGGTGTGAACAGAAAAAAGAGGCTCGAACGAGCCTCTTTTTTTCTTCATCCCGCGGGGCGGTCCACCTTCATCACCCCGCCGATCTGGTGCAGCCGCTTCATCACCGAGCGGAGCTGTTCGCTGTCCGCGACATGGATCAGCAGCTTCACGATGGCGTAGCCGTCCGCCGTCACGTCGGCGGAGAGCGATTTGACGCGCGTGCCCGTCGTCGAAAGCGCGGCGGAGACGTCCAGGATCAGGTTCGCCCTGTCCTTCGCGAAGACCTCCAGCGACGTGAGGTAGCTCTCGCGCACGTCCTTGCCCCAGCTCACCCGCACCCAGCGCCCGCGCTCCTCCGCGCGGCGGCGCTCCGGCGCGGCGTTGGGACAGTCGCTGCGGTGCACCGACACGCCGTAGCCGCGCGTGATGAAGCCCACGATGTCGTCCCCGGGCACGGGCGTGCAGCACTTGGAGAACTTCACGAGGCAGTTCGACAGCCCCTCCACGACGATGCCCTGCTCGATCTTCGCGCGGCGGGGCACGGCGGGGCGCGTCTCCTCCGGCGCGCCGGGGACAGGCTCGGTCGCCTCCCGCTCCGCCTGCTGCTGGCGCTTGAGGCGCTGCAGCTCCTCGTAGATGCGGCTGACCGCCTTCTGCGCGGAGAACCCGCCGTAGCCGATGGCGGCGTACATATCGTCCATCGTGCCGTAGGGCAGCTTCTTGAGCAGCGTCGCTTCCAGCTCTGTGCCGATGACCTCGGTGAGCGGGACGCCGACGTGCTTGAGCTCCGCCTCGAACGCGGCGCGGCCGCCCACGATGTTCTCGGGGCGCTTTTCCTTCTTGAACCACTGGCGGATCTTGCCGCGCGCCTCGCTGGACTTGGCGATGGTCAGCCAGTCGCGGCTGGGGCCGTGGGCGTTGTTCGCGGTCAGGATCTCCACCACGTCGCCGTTTTGCAGCGTGTAGTCCAGCGGCACGATGCGTCCGTTGACCTTCGCGCCGGTCATGCGGTTGCCGACGGCGCTGTGGACGTTGTAGGCGAAGTCGATGGGCGTCGCGCCGGCGGGCAGGTTCCGCACGTCGCCCTTCGGGGAGAAGACGAACACCTCGTCCGCGAACATATCGACCTTTAAGGTGTGGACGAACTCCTCGGCGTCGGTGTTCTCCTGATTTTCCAACAGCTTGCGCACCCACTCGTAGGTGCCCTCGCTCGCCTCGC
>JAFSZQ010000045.1 GCA_017458885.1 Oscillospiraceae bacterium | reverse complement strand
TGAGCCCCACCGCGTCCGCGCCCAGCCCCGTCAGCGTCCGCGCCATCGACGCGACGGCGCAGCCGGTGAACGTGCGCCCGTCGCTCTCGAACGACATCGTGACGAACGCGGGCAGGGCGGTGTTCTCCTTGACCGCCAGCAGCGCCGCCTTCGCCTCGTAGAGATCGGTCATCGTCTCGATGACGGCGAGGTCGGCGCCCGCCTCCGCGCCCGCGACGGCGACCTCGCGGAACAGCTCGTACGCCGCCTCGAACGTCAGCGTCCCCATCGGCTCGAGCAGCTCGCCGAGCGGTCCGATGTCGAGCGCCACGAGCGCGTCCGTGCCCGCCGCCGCGCGGCGCGCGGCCGCGACGGCGGCGGAGACGACCTCCCGCACGCTCCTGCCCGTCTTCGCGAGCTTGCGGGCGTTCGTGCCGAAGGTGTTGGTATATAGAATTTCTGTCCCCGCGGCGAGGTAGTCGCGGTAGACGCCCTCGATCAGCGCGGGGTCGGTGAGGTTCAGCAGGTCGGGCATCGCGCCGGGCGGAAGCCCGCGCTGCTGCAAGACCGTCCCCATCGCGCCGATGAGGACGTGGTTTTTGGTAAAGTCAAGCGGTTTAAACGGCACAGGTCGTCCCTCCCTTGCGGTAGTCGCAGCTCCCGCGCATCGCGCAGAAGCCGCAGCCGCGCACGCGCGCGGGCTGGGGCTCGTCCGCAACGCCGAGCACGGCGGTGACGGATTTGCCCGGGGTCATCAAAAAGCTGTCGCTCAAGTGGACGCCGAGCCGCCGCTCCGCGTCCAGAGCCTGCAGCACGGCGGGCTGTAAGGACAGCGGCAGGTCGCCGTAGCCCGGGGAGAAGCGGTCGGTCAAATACCGCGGGGCAACGCGGGCGGAAAGCTCCGCCGCCGCCGCGTCGCAGCCCGCCTCGACCCACGCGCTGCCGCAGGCGTCGAGGATGACCGCCTCGCCCATGTCGCGGCGCTCTAGCGCGCGCAGGCGGCGCTCGAACTCCATGCCGAGCGTGCAGCACAGCAGCGCCGCCGCGTCACAGGAGCGCAGCATCGTCTCCGCGAGCGCGCCCGTCAGCGTCACGCCGCTGTCCGCGAGCGCCACGCCCTCCGGCGTGCGCGAGAGCGGGAACAGGCGGTAGACGTACCTCGGCCGCAGGCTCTCCGCAAGCTCGTCCGCCGCGCGCCCGACCCGCTCCCGCAGGTCGCCCGCCTCGCCGCGCACGCGGAGATAGCGCAGGATCTCGTCGACATTGGGCCGCATATGCGCGCCTCCCCTCGGTTTTTTGAGGGAATTATAGCACGATTTGCCGGCGGCGTACAGTTTTTTTGGATGAATTTGTCCTTGACATTCCGCGCGAACCCCGCTACAATGCTCACATAGTTGAATACGGACAAAGACGTTGAAGGAGAATCCGCGTTTTCAGAACGCTTCAGAGAGCCGGCGGGCGGTGCGAGCCGGCGCGGAAGGAGACGACGGTCTGGCTCCCGAGTCGGTCTTGCGAACGCGCGGGCAAGTAGTGAGGCACGGATGACCCCGTCATCGGTCATGAGCTTATTGGAGCTCGAGAGCGGTCGCGTCCGCGAGGGCGCGGCAATCAGGGTGGTACCGCGAATTTGATTCGTCCCTGAAGCCAAAATCGGCTTCGGGGATTTTTTCATCCCTTGAAGCCCAAAACAGGAGGGGCTGACCATGGAAGAAGTACGCATCAGCGACGTGACGATGAAGGCGCTCGGCGCACAGCTCTCGTTCCGCGAGAAGCTCGAGCTTGCCAAGCAGCTCGACCGCCTCGGCGTGTCCGTCATCGAGCTGGAGGGCGTCGAGAACGCGAAGGCGGACGCGCTGCGCGTCAAATCCGTCGCGCTCGCGGTGAAGGAGAGCGCCGTCGCCGTGCCCGTCGCGCTCTCGCGCGAGGGCGCGGACGCGGCGTGGAACGCGATCCGGGACGCAAAGCGCCCAAGATTGCAGGTCGTGACGCCGACGAGCACCGTGCAGATGGAATACCTCTGCCACAAGAAGCCCGACGCGATGCTCGCGCTCATCCGCGAGCTCGTGGCGTACTGCCGCGAGAAGTGCGCGGACGTGGAGTTCGTCGCGGACGACGCGACCCGCGCCGAGCCGGACTATCTGCGCGCCGCGCTCCGCGCCGCGATCGAAGCGGGCGCGGCGACCGTCACCGTCTGCGACGCGGCGGGCGCGATGCTGCCGCGCGAGTTCGCGGCGTTCTTCGAGGACCTGTACGAGACCGTCCCCGCGCTGCGGAGCGTCAGCGTCGGCGTCGCCTGCTCGGACGCGCTGGCGATGGCGGACGCCTGCGCCGTGACCGCGGTGCTGCGCGGCGCGCGCGAGGTCAAGGCGGCGGCGTACCCCGCGAACCGCGTCTCGCTCTCGAGCGTCGCCAAGGTACTCGCCGCAAAGGGCGAGGGCCTTTCCGTGCGCACGCGCGTGCGCACCACGGAGCTGGGCCGCGGCGTCAGCCAGATCGCGCGGCTGTTCGAGGCGAGCCGCAACACGCCCTACGACGGTTTCGGCGGCGACGAGCACGCGGGCATGACGCTCTCGGCGCACGACGACCGCGCGGCGGTGCTGCAGGCGGTCGCGAAGCTCGGCTACGACCTCAGCGCGGAGGACGAAACCGCCGTGTGGGATGCGTTCCAGCGCATCGCGCGGCGCAAGGAGGCGCTCAGCGCGCGCGAGCTGGACGCCATCGTCGCCGCCGCCGCGATGCAGGTGCCGACGACCTACGAGGTCAAGAGCTACGTCGTCAACTCCGGCAGCGGCATCACCGCGATGGCGCACCTCAAGCTCGCCAAGGGCGGCAGGGAGCTGGAGGGCGTGGCGCTCGGCGACGGGCCCATCGACGCGGCGTTCCTCGCGCTCGAACAGGTCACGGGGCGGCACTGCGAGATGGACGACTTCCAGATCCGCACCGTCACCGAGGGGCACGAGGCGATGGGCGAGACCGTCGTGCGCCTGCGCGCGGGCGGCAAGCTCTACGCGGGGCGCGGCATCTCGACCGACATCGTGGGCGCGAGCATCCGCGCCTATGTCAACGCGCTCAACAAGATCGCTTACGAGGAGGAGACGACATGAACCTCTCCTTTTCGACCCGCGGCTGGGATTTTTCGTGGGACGAGACGCTTGATCTTGCCGAAGAAATGGGTTTTGCCGGCGTGGAGCTCTACGACGTCCAGAACGCCCCCGCGCTCACGGAGCGCGGCGGCGCGCTGCACAAGTATAACGTCGCCGCGACGGTGCGCGCGCTGCGCGACCGCAAGCTGACCGTCCCCTGCCTCGACACGTCCTGCGACCTCGCCGCCGAGGCGGACTGCGTTCCCGTGCTGACGGAGCTTTTCGCGCTCGCCGCCGAGGCGCGCGCGCCCTACGTCTCCGCCCTCGCGCGCGGAGAGAACGACGCGCGCTTGTGCGAGCGGCTCGACGCGCTGCTGCCCGCCGCGGAGGAGCGCGGCGTGACGCTGCTGCTCAAGACCCGCGGCGTCTACGCCGACACCGCGCGGCTGCGCGCGCTGCTCGACGGCTACGCCAGCGACCGCCTCGGCGCGCTGTGGGAGATGCACTGCCCGTACCGCGAGCGCGGCGAAAGCCCCGACGCGACCATCAAGAACCTCGGCGCGTACGTCCGGCACGTCCACTTGCAGGACAGCGACGACGCGGGGCGCTACAACCTCGTCGGCGAGGGGACGCTGCCGATCCCCGCGCTGATGCGCGCGCTCGGCTCCATCGACTACGACGGCTTCCTGTCGCTGGAGTGGAAGCCAGAGTGGATGCCCGACCTCGACGACGCGGGGGTCATCTTCCCGCACTTCGTCAACTTCATGAACCGCTTCGGCAGCACGCGCGGCAAGAAAAAGAGCCTCTACTTCAACCACGACGGCACGGGGCAGTACGTCTGGAAGAAGGACGAGCTGATCGACCTGACGTTCGCGCAGGTGCTCGACCGCATGGCGGAGGAGTTCCCCGACCAGTACTGCTTCAAGTACACGACGCTCGACTACACGCGCACCTACGCGGAGTTCCGCGACGACGTGGACACGTTTGCCCGCGCGCTGATCTCCCTGGGCGTGCGCGCGGGGAGCAAGGTCGCGGTCTGGGCGACGAACGTGCCGGCGTGGTACGTCGCGTTCTGGGCGGCGGCGAAGCTCGGCGCGGTGCTGGTGACGATGAACACCGCGTACAAGATCCACGAGGCGGAGTACCTGCTGCGCCAGAGCGACACGCACACGCTGGTGATGACCGGCGGCGCGCTGGACAGCGACTACGCCGCCATCATCAACGAGCTCTGCCCCGAAATTTCCAAAGCGGCGGCGGGCGAACCGCTACACTGCAAGCGTCTCCCGTTCCTGCGGAATGTGATCACCGTCGGCTTCCGGCAAGCGGGGTGCCTGACGTTCGACGAGGCGATGGCGCGCGCGCAGATGACCGCGCCGGAGACGCTCGCGCGCATGGCTGCCGCCGTGCGCCCCGACGACGTGTGCAATATGCAGTACACCTCCGGCACGACGGGCTTTCCCAAGGGCGTGATGCTCACGCACTACAACGTCGTGAACAACGGCAAGTGCATCGGCGACCGCATGGGGCTCTCCACCGCCGACCGCATGATGATACAGGTGCCGATGTTCCACTGCTTCGGCATGACGCTCTCGATGACCGCGGCGATGACCCACGGCGCGACGATGTGCCCCATGCCGTACTTCTCCGCGAAGTCGTCGCTCGCGTGCATCGATCAGGAGCAGATCACCTGCTTCAACGGCGTGCCGACGATGTTCATCGCGATGTTCCACCACCCCGACTACCGCAAGACCGACTTCTCGCACATGCGCACGGGCATCATGGCGGGCTCCGGCTGCCCGCCGGAGCTGATGCGCCGCGCCGCGCGCGAGGACGAGATGCACATGACCGGCATCGTCTCCGTCTACGGCCAGACCGAGTGCGCCCCCGGCAACACGATGAGCGCGTGGACGGATCCGCTGGACGTGCGCACCGACACCGTGGGCTACGCCTTCCCGCACGTGCGCTGCAAGGTGGTCGATCCCGAGACGGGCG
>JAFSZQ010000044.1 GCA_017458885.1 Oscillospiraceae bacterium | reverse complement strand
TGAGCGGCTTCGCAGCAAAGCCCATCGCTCCGCCCGCCGCGCTGCCGGCCCTGTGCAGCGCGCCCATGCCGTAGGCTTTGACAGCGCCGATGGCGCGCTGGGCGCTCGCGGTCATGTCGCCCGCGCGGTCGGACGCCATGCCCGCCGTGTTGGTGAGGATACCGCTGAAGATACCGCCGGCCTTTTTCGTTGCCTCAAACGCCGCGAAAAGCAAAACCGCCTTGGCAAAGTAATCCAGATTCGAGCTGCCCGGGATCAGCGTCAGCTTCGGGTCGTAGATGACCGGCACGAAGATGAGCAGCAGGCGCATGGAAACGAACGTGCCGAGAATGCTCAGCGACTGCACGATGAAAGCGTCCGTCCACTGCTTCGCCTTCGCGCCCCCGTCCAGAGGACGCGACGCGAGCACCGGAGGCGCGATCAGGTACAGGAACAGCACGTTGAACAGGCTCGCCACAAAGCCCAAAAGCAGCACGACGGTGTTGTAGATTACCGCGGCGGCGAGCACAAAGGCGACGAGATAGTTGTATTTCGATTCATTGAAGTCCAGCTCAATCTGATCCTTCGCGTCCACGCCGTCCTTGTCGTACAGGGACTTCTGGCCCATGTAATACGGGCGGCGGAGCGAATCGTCAAAGCTGGGGCTTACGTTGTACGAAGCGTTGTTCGCCGCGTCCAGCGTACCCGTGAGGAACACGATGCGGTCGAGCACGATCTCGTCCGCGCCCGCGCTCTGTGACCACTCGTAACGTGCGAGCGGCTTGAACGAGGCGTCCTTCCGCATAACCTCCACCGCGTTCGAAATCGCGCGCACCACATTGGGGTAGTACACGTCCGCCTTGAGGTCATAGCGGATGTCGGCGGAGTCCGCCACCTCTTTTAAGACGGACTGCCACGAGTTCTGGCTGACGATATTGCCCTGCGCGTCCTTCTCGAAGTGCGGGTACTCGTACTTGAACACGCCCTGCTGCTGAAGGATCAGCAGCTCCGCGCGGACGTGGTTGAAGCAGTCGTTGACGTTGTAGCGGCTGTCGGACGAGGGGTTCATGTTGTAGTTCGCGATGACCGAGAGCGCGCGCGCCATGGCGGCGTACTGCTCGTCGGTGTACTCGACCACCTCCGCCTTGTCCAGCCCCTCTGCGTTTTGGAACATGTAGTTGATCTGCCGCAGGAGCACGTTCACCCCCGTCAGCGTGATCGTGACGATGGCGCTGAGAGCCAGAATGATGAAAATGGTTTTGATCGTGTCGGTGACGATTTGGCCGAGGGACGCCTGCACCCTTCCGCTCGCGTCAAACATCTTGCGCGTCACGGCGAAGACCGCGAAGCCGAAGCACATCGCGATACCCACCAGCGCCATGCCCCAGTACACGTTGTTGATGGCGTTGTTGTTGAAAAACACGTCCACAAGGAACATATCCTCGTTCCCGTAGACCACCTTCTTGACGCCGGAGAACACCTCCAGCAGCTTCGTCAGGTCGTCGATAATCTTGCATGACGCCAGCAGCAGGTTCATCAGGAACGCGTAGGCCATTGCGACCAGCGCGGCGATCAATAGTAACGTTGTCATACTTTATTGCCCTCCCTCTCGTCGGGGGATTCAGCGAACCCTGAGGTTTTTCCGTCTCCAGAGGACGTATCCCAGCACGCCGGCGAGCGCCAGAGACGCGAGCGCGAGAAAGATCGCGGCGTTCGTGTCGAGATACAAAACGATGGTAAATTCATAGGTCGTGGTGTTGCCCGCCGGATCGGTGACGGTCACGACGTAGCTGCCCGTGTCGGTCAGCCTGCCCGCGCCGCCGGAGAGCGAGACGCGCTGCGGCTCGCCGTCGCGCGTCACGCCGATGGCGACGCCGTCCTCCAGCGCCTGAAACTCCACGGCGCTGCGGACGCGGCCGCCGCCGTCGAGCCTGCCGTCCAGCAGCAGCTCCGGCGCGGTGCGGTCGACCGTCACGTCCAGCGTCCTTTCCAGTCCCGCCAGCGGGCAGCGGTACTCAATGTGGTACGCTCCCTCCGCCATCATATCCACGCGATAGCGGTCATAGGGCGCCTCCTCTCCGTTCAGCGTCGCGTCGCGGACGAGAAAGCCCTCCGGCATGGAATACGCCGTGACGGCGTTAGTGCTCTCCCCAACGACGGTGAAGCCCATGACGCGGCGCTCCGTCCCGCCGTCCACGCGGTTGACGACGTATTCGCCGCTCAGGTCCGCGACGCCGTTCTCCGGCTCGAACGCCTCGCCGTTGCGGTAGACGGTCATGTCAAGCTCCCCCTCGGCGGAGAGCGCCACCGGCTCGCTGACGATCATGCCGTCCGCCGCGCCCGCGCGCAGCTCCGCGCCGCCGTCCAATGGAAAAACGAATACCTGCGCCTCGCGGTCGTAATACATCGTGTCCGAGAGCTCCACGCGCGTTTCGTCGCCG
>JAFSZQ010000005.1 GCA_017458885.1 Oscillospiraceae bacterium | reverse complement strand
GGTGCCCGTGGTGGGCGGCGTGCTGGCGGACGCGGCGGAGGGCGTGCTCGCCGCCGCGGGGACGCTGCGCGGCACGCTCGGCGCGCTGGGCGTGTTCGCGCTGCTCGCCGTGTGCCTCGCGCCGCTGCTGCGGCTTTTCGCGCAATTCCTGCTCTACAAGCTCGCCGCGTTCGCGGCGGGGCTGGTGGGGACGAAGCGGCTCGCAGACTTCCTCGACCGCGTGGGCGCGGCGTTCGCGCTCGTGTTCGCGGCGACGGCGGCGTGCGCGCTGATCCTGCTCGTCGCGCTGCTGGTCGCGGCGACGGTCGCCGTGGGGTGAAAGGATGGAATTTTTTCGGGAGTGGCTGCTCGGCGTCGTCGCCTGCGCGATGCTCGGGAGCCTGCTGTACTGGCTCTGCCCCGACGGGGCGGCGCGGCAGGTCGCGCGCTTCACGCTCGCCCTGCTGCTCCTGTGCGCGATGCTGCGCCCGCTCGCGGCGCTGCAATTGCCCGACCTCGCGTGGGACGCGGCGCGTTACCGCGAGGCGGCGGCGCTGCTCGAGGCGGAGCTGGAGCGCGGCTACGAGACCGCGCTCGCGGACGGCATAGCGCGGGAACTGGAAGCATATATTGAGGACAAAGCCGACGGCTTGGGCGCGAACGTGCGCGCGACGGTGGCGCTGGACGCGCGCTGCGCGCCGGAGCGCGTGACGCTGTATGGCAGGTACAGCGCGGCGCTCGCGGACTGGATCGCCTCCGAGCTCGGCGTCGCAAAGGAGAGGCAGACATGGATCGACGGCGGATGACGTGGGAAACGCTGCGCGCGGCGGCGGGGAAGCATCGCTACGCCGCGGCGGCGGCGCTGCTCGGCGTATTGCTGCTGCTCCTGCCCGCGGGGACGCGGCGGGAGACGGCGGCAGCCGCGCCGGAGAGCCGCCCGACGGTGCAGGGCGAGATCGAGGCGGCGCTTGCGGCGTTCGACGGCGCGGGGCGGCTGCGCCTCGTGCTGACCGTCGAGCCGGGGACGGAGCGATGGGCGGGCGCGGTGGTCGTGTGCGAGGGCGGCGGCAGCGCCGCCGTGCGCCTGGAGCTGACGCAGGCGGTCGCCGCGCTGACGGGCCTGCCGTCGGACCGCATCGCCGTGGTGAAGGGGAGACCGTGATGAAAACGCCGAAAATTTTACTATTTTTCAGGAGGAACGGGAACATGAAGAAGCTGTGGAAGCGGAACGCGGTGGTCGGCGCGGTGCTGGCGCTGGTCATCGCCGCCATCGTGCTCAACGGGCGCTACGCCGAGAACGTGGCGGAGGCGGAGGACGCGGGCAAGGTGCTCGGACAGGCGACGGAGGTCATCGGCTCCGGCGAAGGGGAGCCGGCGGAGGCGGCGGTGGGACAGGAGCCGTCGGACTACTTCGCGACGGCGCGGCTCTCGCGGCGGCAGGCGCGGGACAACGCGCTCGCGCTGCTGCAGGAGGCGGGCGCGGGGGACGAGGTCGACCCGCAGGTGGCGAGCGAGGTCGCGCAGGGCATCGAGGCGCTCGCGGGCTACACGCTCTCCGAGGCGCAGATCGAGAACATGATCACCGCCAAGGGCTACGACGACTGCGTGGTGTTCCTCTCGGACGGCAGCGCGAGCGTGGTGGTCTCGACGCAGACGGACGGCCTCCAGACCGAGGACATCGCGCGCATCACCGACATCGTCAAGCAGGAGACGTCGCTCCCCGCGAGCGCCATCAAGATACTCGAGGTCAACTGAAATTTGCAGTTGTAATTCGTCCGCCGAAATGGTAAGATGGTTCAGCAAAGGAATGAGTTAAGGAGTGTTTCCTATGGCTGAATATGTGACCCGCGCCGAGGAAAACGGCGCCATCCATATCGCGGAGGACGTCATTGCCGCCATCGTCGCGGACGCGGCAAAGGACGTCGAGGGCGTCGGCGCCGCGAGCCAGAACGTCGCCGAGCAGCTTTCGGGCAAGAAAGCCGTGCGCGGCGTGCGCGTGGAGAAGGTCGAGGACGCGCTCGTCATCGACGTGTTCCTCATGGCGCGCTACGGCTCCTCCATCCCCGAGGTCGCGCGCAAGGTGCAGGGCGCGGTCGCGAACGCGGTCGGCGGCATGACCGGCTTTCCCGTGAAGACGGTCAACGTCCACGTCGGCGGCGTCAGCTTCAACGATTGAGCGCCATGACCCGCAGCACCGCAAGAGAGATCGCCGTACATCTGGCGTACGAATTGAGCTTCACCGCGCTCTCACCGGAGGAGCTGACCGCGGAGCGGCTGACGGAGGAGCGGTTCGAGACGCTCTCCGCCGAAGACGAGCTCTACGCCGCGCCGCCGGAGAAGGATCAGGCGGCGTACATTCGCGGCGTCGTCCGCGGCGTCGCCGAGCACGCGCCGGAGCTGGACGGCTACATCGCCAAGTACGCGCGCGGCTGGAAGTTCGAGCGCATCCCGCTCGTCGCCGCCGCCATCATGCGCGTGGCGATGTACGAGGCGATGTACCGCGACGACGTGGACGTCGGCGTCGCCATCAACGAGGCGGTGGAGATCGCCAAGAAGTACGAGACGCCGGAGACGGTCAAATTCATCAACGGCATCCTCGGCAGTTTTACACGCGGGGAACTGCAATAACATCAGGAGCGCCGCGGGAGCGGCGCTCCCTTTTCCGTGATACGAAGGGGGCGAGGGCATGGAAGAACGGACGGTCTTCACCGTGTCGGAGGCGAACAACTTCATCAAAGCCCTGCTCGACGGCGTGCCGCAGTTGCAGGGGATCTACGTCCGCGGCGAGATCTCCAACTACAAGCTCTACCCCTCGGGGCACCACTATTTCACGCTCAAGGACGAGAGCGGCGCGATGCGCTGTGTGCTCTTCAAGGGCAGCGCCTCGCGCCTGCGCTTCCGCCCCGAGAACGGCATGAGGGTCATCGCCTTCGGGCGCGTCTCCGTGTTTCCGCGCGACGGGGCGTATCAGCTCTATGTCAGCGGCCTGACCGCCGAGGGCGTGGGCGACCTGCACGTCGCGTTCGAGCAGTTGAAGGACAAGCTATACAAGGAAGGTCTATTCGACCCCGCGCATAAAAAGCCGCTCCCGCGCTATCCGAAGACCATCGCCATCGTCACGTCGTCCGCGGGCGCGGCGGTGCACGACATGATCCGCATCCTCGGCGCGCGCTGGCCGCTTGCGAAGATCGTGCTGCTGCCCGTGCGCGTGCAGGGCGCGGAGGCGCCGAGCGAGATCGCGGGCGCGATCCGCTACGCGAACCGCTGGCGCGTCGCCGACGTCATCATCACGGGGCGCGGCGGCGGCTCCATCGAAGACCTGTGGGCGTTCAACGACGAGCGCGTGGCGCGCGCGATCTACGACTCCGAGCTGCCCGTCGTCTCCGCCGTCGGGCACGAGCCGGACGTGACCATCGCGGACTTCGTCGCCGACGCGCGGGCGTCCACGCCGTCCAACGCGGCGGAGATCGCCGTGCCGGATCAAAACGAGCTGCGCCGCCGCCTCGCCGCCACGGCGGAGCGCATGGCGGCGCGCGAGGCGGCAAGGCTCGAAGCCCTGCGAAAGCGCCTTGCGGAGCTGTCGCGCAAGCGCGCGCTGACCGACCCGACGGCGTTCGTGTCGGACAAGCGGATGCTGCTCGATTACACGCGCAGCCGTCTCGCCGCCGCCGCGCGGCGGCAGCTCGCGGAGCGGCAGAAGACCTACGCCGCGCTCTGCGCGTCGCTCGACGCGCTCAGCCCGCTGAAGGTATTGGGGCGCGGCTACGCCGTGGCGCGCGCGGCGGACGGGCGCGTGCTCAAACGCGCGGCGGACATAAGCATCGGGGACAGGCTCGACCTGACGCTCGCCGAGGGAACGCTCGGCTGCGTCGTGGAGACGATAGGAGGGACGGACGATGGCAAAGACGGAAAAGAGCTTTGAGGAGAACGTCGCGCGGCTGGAGGAGATCGTGACCGCGCTCGAAAAGGGCGACGCGCGGCTCGCGGATTCGCTCAGGCTGTTCGAGGAGGGCACGGCGCTCGTGACCGCCTGCGAAGCGATGCTCGACGAGGCGGAGCAGAAGGTGGTCAAGCTCGCCAAGGGCGCGGACGGCACGCCGGTCGAGAGCGGCTTCACCGGCGAAGCGGAAGGCAATGGACGATAGGGCGTTTTCCGCGCGGTACGAGGCATACCGCGCCGCCGTGGAGGGGTATCTGAACGGGCTGTTCACCGCCGAACCGCCGTGGAAGAGCCTCTATGAGGCGATGCGCTACAGCCTGCTCTCCGGCGGCAAGCGCGTGCGCCCCGTGCTGACGCTCGAGTGCGCGCGCTTGGGCGGGCTTGCCGACTGGCGCGGCGCGCTGCCGTTTGCCTGCGCGCTGGAGCTGGTGCACACCTATTCGCTCATTCACGACGACCTGCCCTGTATGGACGACGACGCGACGCGCCGCGGCAAGCCGACGAACCACGTCGTCTACGGTACGGCGCTCGCGACGCTCGCGGGCGACGCGCTGCAAGCCGAGGCGTACCGTCTGATCGCGGACGCGCCGCACATCAGCGACGCGGCGAAGACCACCGCCACGCGCGCGCTTGCGCGCGCGAGCGGCGCGGACGGGATGGTCGCGGGACAGGCGCTCGATCTTGCGGGGTATGGGCACGACCGCGCGACGCTGAGCGAGCTGTGCGCGAAAAAAACGGGTGCGATGCTCCGCGCGGCGGCGGAGCTGGGCTGCGCGGCGGCGGGCGCGCCGGAGGCGCTGACGGCGGCGCTTTGCGCCTATGCCGCGCATTTGGGGCTGGCGTTCCAGCTCCGCGACGACCTGCTCGACGCGGGGGAGGACAAGCCGACGTTCGTGAGCATCCTCGGCGCGGACGGCTGCGCATCGGAGGTCGCGCGGCTGACGGACGCGGCGGTCGCGACGCTGAATGGCATAGACGGGAGCGAGCTTCTCGTGTGGCTCGCGCAAACTCTCGCCGCGCGGGAGAGCTGAGCGAAAAGTTTTTGTGGATATGCGGCTGAATATCTTGCATATTCAGCCGTTTTCCGTTATAATAACAAGTTGCTGAACGGCGGCGCAGTATCCTAGTCAGATCTGCCGTCTCCCAAGAAGGGCCTAAAAATCCTTTGAAGGGCACAACTGTGAAGCCTTTGGTGCCTGCTGCTTACGCCCAGTTTGGGGTGGGTGCTGAAGGGAGGCAAAAGCATATGCTGCGCCTGCGGGATCCGGGCGTCCCCCAATGGCATGGGGGATCCGACCCTGGTCCCGTGGAGACCCGCCCTCGTGCCGGGCGTACTCCCGCAAGGGTAAGCGACCTTGGTACGGAGCGGGCGATGAACCCGCGTCGCGGTGCTATTCGGCGGTCTCGCCGTGAACGCTGTGCGCGGAGTAGCCTGCCTTGCGTGGCGCGCGAGGGGGAACGGGGCGGTCTCCGCCCCGCGAAACCGGCGCTGCAAAAGAGGCTAAGAGACGGTTCGACTGTGGCGGAAATCGCCTAGGCTGTCCTTTGGGGCAGGGCGGGGATTGCAGTGCGGACTAAGTGGCAATCGGGTATCGCGCGTCGGCGACGGCGCGGCACGTCCCTCAAAGGGGAACCACCTGACCGGCAACGGGAGGCGGGACGCGGGGAAAGCCGACCCGACCAAAGCCGTAGGATTACCCCGTCTTGCCGCCGCTGTTTGGCTTCATTTGAAAGCGGCTTTGCCGCTTTCAAATGAGAGGATTCGCTGCGCTTCCCGCGCGCCGAAGGCGCACGGGCACTTCGCGCAAAGTGAAATTTCGGATTCTTTGCCGCCTGCGGGCGGCAAACTCTGCGAGGCTTTTTATGGCAAAAAAGGACGAAAGCAAGCCCCAAAGCTACTCGCGCTGGGTGCTGCGCATCTTTCTGATGTCCGTCGCGCTCTCGGCGCTGCTGAGCCTCGCGTCGGGCGTCGTGCTCGAGGGCGCGGGCTACGCGCTCGCGGTCGCGGTGCTCGCGGCGTTCGTGGCGCTCGGCATCGCGTTCGACGTGCTCGGCGTCGCGGTGACGGCGGCGGACGCGCGGGTGTTCCACTCGATGGCGGCGCACCGCGAACGGGGCGCGCGGGAGGCGCTGTTCCTGCTCAAAAACGCGGAGAAGGCGTCGAGCTTCTGCAACGACGTCGTGGGCGACATCTGCGGCATCGTCAGCGGCTCGACCGCGGCGGTCATCGTCGTGCGCCTGCAGGAGCGGTTCGACACGCAGAGCATCCTGCTCTCCATCGCGGTCACGGCGCTCATCTCGGGGCTGACCATCGGCGGCAAGGCGCTCGGCAAGCGGCTCGCCATCAGCCGCAGCACGGAGGTCGTTCTGCGCGCGGCAAAGCTGCTGCGCCTGTTTCACATCGGAAGCAAGAGGTAATTCGATTTGGTTTTGGAGCACATTCATTCGCCGGAGGACGTCAAGGCGCTCACGCGCGCGCAGACGGAGCTCCTGTGCCGCGAACTGCATACGTTCCTTTTGGAGAGCGTCGCCGCGACCGGCGGACACCTCGCCTCGAACCTCGGCGCGGTGGAGCTGACGGTCGCGATCCACCGTGTGTTCGACACGTCGCGCGACCGGCTCGTGTTCGACGTCGGGCACCAGTGCTACGCGCACAAGGCGCTCACGGGGCGCATGGCGCGGTTCCCGACGCTGCGGCAATACGGCGGGCTGTCGGGCTTTCCGAAGCCGTCCGAGAGCGTCCACGACGCTTTCGTCGCGGGACACGCGTCGAACTCCGTGTCCGTGGCGCTCGGCATGGCGCGGGCGCGGACGCTGCTGGGGCAGGACTACTCCGTGCTCGCGCTCATCGGCGACGGCGCGCTCTCCGGCGGGCTCGCCTACGAGGGGCTGAACAACGCCGGCGCGTCCGGCGAGCCGCTGATCGTCATTTTGAACGACAACGGTATGTCCATCTCCCGCAACGTCGGCGCGGTGTCGGAGCACCTGTCGCAGCTCCACGGCGAGACGCTGTTCGAGGACATGGGCTTTACCTATCTGGGCCCCATCGACGGGCACGACGAGGCGCAGGCGGAGGACGCCCTGCGGCGCGCCAAGGCGCTTGCGCGCCCCGTGCTGCTGCACGTCCGCACGGTCAAGGGCAAGGGCTACGCGCCCGCCGAGCGCGAGCCGGACAAGTGGCACGGCGTGGGCGCGTTCGACCTCGCGAGCGGCAGACAGGAGCCGGGCGGCGAGACGTTCTCCGCCGTCTTTGGGGACGAGCTTTGCCGCCTTGCCGCGGAGGATCGGCGCGTGTGCGCGATCACGGCGGCGATGTGCGACGGCACGGGGCTGACGGGCTTTGCCGCGCAATACCCCGACCGCTTTTTCGACGTCGGCATCGCGGAGGCGCAGGCGGCGGCGATGGCGGCGGGCATGGCGAAGCAGGGGCTGATCCCCGTCTACGCCGTGTACTCGACGTTTTTGCAGCGCGCCTACGACCAGCTCCTGCACGACACGGCGCTTTCCGACCTGCACGTTGTTTTCGCTGTGGATCGCGCGGGCTTCGTCGGCGCGGACGGCGAGACGCACCACGGCATCTTCGACGCGACGTTCCTCTCCGACATCCCGAACATGACCGTCCTCTGTCCCGCGAGCTTTGCCGAGCTGCGCGCGATGCTGCGCCGCGCGGTGTTTGAGATACAGGGCCCCGTCGCCATCCGCTACCCGCGCGGCGGGGAGGAGGGCTACCACGACGAGCGGAGCGCCGGCGCGTTCGCCACGCTCCGCGAGGGCGGCGACCTGACGCTCTGCGCCTACGGCACGATGATCTCCCCCGTGCTGGACGCGGCGGATATTTTGGAGAAGCAGGGCGTTTCCGCAAGGGTCGTGAAAGTGAATTGTATCTCTCCGTTCGTGGACGCGGACGTGCGAAAAACCTTCGCGGGGACGAAAAAGCTCATCGTCGCGGAGGAGTGCGCGAGCGTCGGCTGCGCGGGGCAGCGGCTCGCGGCGATCTTGACCGAGGAGGGCACGCCGCTGCAAAAGCTCTACCTCTGCAACCTCGGCAAGCGGTTCCCGCCCCACGGCGGCGCGAAGCAGCTCCGCGAGGCGTTCCGGCTCGACGCCGCCTCCATCGCGGCGAAGGCGTTGGAGGTTGCGCGATGAAGGGACAGCGGCTGGACGTCTACCTCGTCGAACACGCCCTTGCCGAGACGCGGCAAAAGGCGCAGGCGATCATCATGAGCGGCGTCGTGTATGTCAATGGACAGAAGGCGGACAAGGCGGGCTTTGCCGTCGCGCCCGGCGCGGCGGTGGAGGTGCGCGGCAGCGCGCTGCCCTACGTCAGCCGCGGCGGGCTGAAGCTCGAAAAGGCGATGCGCGCGTTCGCCCTCGACCTCTCCGGCTGCGTCTGCGCCGACGTCGGCGCGTCCACGGGCGGGTTCACCGACTGTATGCTGCAGCACGGCGCGGCGAAGGTCTACGCCGTGGACGTGGGTTACGGGCAGCTCGACTGGCGGCTGCGGAGCGACCCGCGCGTCGTCTGCCTCGAGCGCACGAACGCGCGGTATCTGACGCGCGAGCAGGTGCCCGATGCGCTGGATTTTGCGTCCGTTGACGTGTCGTTTATCTCGCTGGGGCTGATCCTGCCCGCGGTGAACGGGGTCTTGAAGGACGGAGGGCGCGTCGCCTGCCTCGTCAAGCCCCAGTTCGAGGCGGGGCGCGAGAAGGTCGGCAAGAAGGGCGTCGTGCGCGACGGCGCGGTGCATTTGGAAGTGCTGGAGCGGTTTTTGGAGCACGCGGCGGCGAGCGGCTTCGGCGTGCTCGACCTGACGTATTCCCCCATCCGCGGGCCGGAGGGGAACATCGAATATCTGGGTTCGCTCCAAAAGGGCGCGGCGACGGCGCGGGCATTCGACCTCGCGGCGCTCGTGGCAGCGTCGCACGAGGAGCTGGAGCAGTGAGGAGGCGGAACGGTTGCTCAAAAAGGTGATCCTCTGCCCGAACCCCTACCGCGACGCGGAGCTGCGCGTGGCGAAGGAGGCGAAGGCGATACTCGACGCGGCGCGCTGCCCGAACGTGGTGTGCATCCCGTTCCGCGGCAGCGAGGAGCCGGAGGGCTATGGGCTGGACGTCCGCCCCTTGCAGCAGGAGCTGCGCGGCGCGGAGCTGCTGATCGCCTTCGGCGGCGACGGCACGATCCTGCATCTTTCCAAGACCGCCGCCCAGCGCGGCATCCCCGTCCTCGGCGTCAACCTCGGCAGTCTCGGCTTCATGGCGGAGCTGGAGCATACGGAGCTTTCCAAGCTCTCGC
>JAFSZQ010000043.1 GCA_017458885.1 Oscillospiraceae bacterium | reverse complement strand
GCGCCTCGGCAAAGGCGCTTTCCGCGTCGGCGCTGCGGGCGGGCTCGGCGGGCGCGAGACGCGCCGCCTCGCGCGGGATCAGCGCCGAGGGCAGCTCCACGCCGCTCGCGGCGTAAAGCTCCACGAGCTGCGCCGCCGCGCGCGAACGCGCGGCGCGCTCCTGCGCGCCGCGGTTCAAAAGCAGCGCGAGCAAAAAGGCGTTGACCAGCGCGAGGATGGCGATGACGATGGTCTTCAGCCGCGAGGTCTTCACGCGCGGTCAGCTCCTTTCCTTTTTTATTCCGCGATCCAAGCCGGCAGGACGCTCTCCGCGCCGGTATCGACGTAGGCGACGAACAGCTCCGCGCCGTCCCAGACACGGGCGATCGCCGCCGCCTGTGCGAACGGGAGCAGCAGCGGGTCTTCCCCGCCGAGCGTGTAGCTGCGCGCCTTGAGCGTGAACGCCGTGATATACTGTCCCTCGACCGCGACGGTCGCGGCGTGGGAGCCGTCGGAGAACCGCAGCGGCGTGCCGTCCGCCATCAGGTCGAAGTCGATCTCAAAGCCCCCGCCGTCCTCGCGCGCGCCGCTCAGGTAGAGCGCGGCGTCGCCGAGCAGGTCCTGCGTCAGCGCGGCAACGAGCGCCTGCGCGGCGGCGGTCGCCTCGGACAGCGTGGGCGCGCCGTCGGCGGAGGCGACGAAGTAGAGCGATTCGGGGCCGACCGCGCCGCCCTGATAGTCCACCGTCCCGTCGGGGCGCAGGTACAGCGCGCTCGACGCCTCGCGCACGATGACGGTGCCGGAGGACTCGGTGAAGCGGTTTTCCGTGTGCGCGTTGAACTCCGCGCGCCGCAGGAAGGCGTCCTCGTTTTCGAGCAGCGCGTTCGCCGCGGTCAGCGCGCCGCGCGGCGCGGGATCGGTCAGGATCAGCGTGTAGGGGGACAACTGCTCGTACGCCTCGCCGAGCAGGAACGCGAAGTCGGCGCCGTTGCCGCCGTGCGCGGCGAGGAAGTCGGACAGCGCCGCGCCGCTCGCGGCGGTGGAAAAGCGGTAGCTCTCCCCCGCGCCGTCCTGCACATAGAGCGCGACCTCCGCCGTTCCCGACGGCGAGAGCAGCACGCGCCGCACGCTCGGCAGCGCCGTCTCCGGCGCGGAGACGCCGAGCAGCCCCGAGAGCAGGTCGGGCGTCAGCGCGGCGGCAAAGTCGAAGTACAGCCCCTCGCCGCCGAGCGCGGCGAGGAACTCCGCCTCGCGGATCGGCGCGCCGCCGTAGGCGGAGCCAAGCGCCTCGCCCAAGTACGCGCCCGCGCGCTCGAACTCGTCGCTGACCGTGGTGATCGCGTCCGCGCCCGCGCGGGAGAAGCCGCCCGCGTAGACGATGCGCACCGGAAACGAGAACGCCGCCGCGCCCGTCTCCGCCACCGAGGGCGCGGACGCCTCGCGGCGGAAGCGGTCCCACGCCAGCTCCACGAGGCTCCGGTCGGAGAGCGCGCCGAACAGCGGCAGGCTCGCGAAGAGAAAGACCGCCGAGAGCGTCAGCAGCGCGATGATGCAGTTTTGCAGGCGGTCGAGCCGCCGCGCCCCGTTGCCCGTGCCGCGTCTCATAGCAGTGCTTCCTGCCCTTCCGCCTGCGACACCGGCAGCTCCAGCCGCACGGTCGTGCCCGGGCCGTCCCGGTCGACGATGGCGAGCGAGCCGTTGTGCCGCTGCACGATCTCCGACGCGATGGACAGCCCCAGCCCCGTGCCGCCGGACTCGCGCGAGCGCGCCTTGTCCACGCGGTAGAACCGCTCGAAGATGCGGTCGCGGTCGCCCTTCGGGATGCCGATGCCGTCGTCCGCGACCTCCATCCAGACCTTGTCGCCCGCGTCGCCCGCGGTGACGCGGATGTGCCCGCCGTCGGGCGTGTATTTGACGGCGTTGCTCAAAATGTTCAGCATGACCTGCTCGACGCGCCCGCGGTCGCCCATGATGAGCGGCAGATGCTCGGGGCGGTCGTTCGTGAGCGTGTGCCCGTGCCGCCGCGCCTCGAGCGCGATGGAGCGGAGCACGGCGTCGATCGCGTCGCCGAAGGCGAAGCGCGCCATGACCATCTCCGTGCGCCCCGAGTCGAGGCGCGAGAGCGTCAGCAGGTCCTGCACGATGTGGGTCATGCGGTCGGCCTCGTTGATGATGATGTCGAGGAACCCGTCCTCCGTCTCGCGCGGGATGCCGCCCTCCGCGTCGCGGATGGTCTCGGCGTAGGAGCGGATGTTCGTCAGCGGCGTGCGCAGCTCGTGGCTGACGTTCGCGACGAACTCCTTGCGCCGCTCCTCCGTGCGGCGGCGCTCGGTCACGTCGTGCAGCACGATCAGCACGCCGCCCGCCTCCTCGTCGGAGAACGTCGCGAAGTACAGCTCCACCGAACGCTCGCCGACGGTCAGCTCCGCCTCGGCGTAGTCGCCGCGGCGCATCGCCATCACGCGGGAGAACGGGCAGATCGGCTCGAAGAGGTCGGCGTAGACGCACTCCTCCGGCGCGCGATCCAGCAGCGCGACGGCGGCGGGGTTGCAGTGCATGAGCTTGCCCACGCCGTCGTAGGCGACGACGCCGTCCGTCATGTGCAGGAACAGCGCGTCGAGCTTGCTGCGCTCGTTCTCCACGGCGTCGAGCGTGTCGTGCAGGACGCTCGCCATGTCGTTGAACGTGGTCGTGAGGATGCCGATCTCGTCGTTGGACTCCACCGCCAGCTCCTCGTCGAAGTCGCCGCCCGCGATGCGCTCCGCGCCCTCGGTCAGCTTTTCGATGGGGTCGATCATGGTCTTGGCGAGCAGGAAGCTCAAAAGCACGGACACCAGCAGGCCGACCAGCAGCGCCTGCAAAATGATGAGCAGCAGCTCGCCGTTGAGCTCGGAGACCGTGGCGCGGTCGTCGCGGATGTAAACGATGAAGTGGTTGTCGCCGCCGGAGACGGGCACCGCCACGTCCATGTAGCCCGCGGCGAGGTCGCTTTCGG
This sequence comes from Oscillospiraceae bacterium, assembly GCA_017458885.1. Taxonomy (GTDB): domain Bacteria; phylum Bacillota; class Clostridia; order Oscillospirales; family Oscillospiraceae; genus Hominicoprocola. Next base: position 11,308 of record JAFSZQ010000043.1, on the reverse strand, counting down.
AGCCGACCTCGCCGTTGCGCGCGGCGAGGATGTTCGCGGTCTGCTCCAGCGCCGCGCCCGCGGTCTCGTCGCTGCCGGCGAGGAACGCGCCGCTGTCGGCGTCGAGGATGTAGTAGTTGCGGTTGCGCGAGTCGATGCCGAGCGTGCCGGCATAAAGCTCGAGCAGCGACTGGAGCCGCTGCTCGCCGTCCTCCTGCGCCGCCTCGGTCTCCAGCGCGGCGTAAAACGAGGCGTCGGAGAACGCCTCGTTCATCTGCGTATAGAAGTCGTCGATATAGAAGTTGGTGACGCTGGTCATCAGGAACGCGCCCACGACCGCCATCAGCGACGTGACGAGCAGCACGAGGATCATGACCAGCTTCATGTGCAGCGAGCGGAACATGGGGACGCCTCCTTTCCTCGCAGGGCGATTCCTGAAACCGTTTCTTCCTTTCTCTTGCGAACGGATGAATTGGTTTCAGACTTCCGTAGAAGGAAAGACGCTTACCGGCATTGTGCTGACCGGCAACGCCTCTGTGCCTATGCGACGCTGTTTCCCGTGAGACGATTTGACGGTGCGTCTACGGTCCGCTGCCGCTCTTTGGGATACCAGCGCGTTGTTGCGTCTCTTCGCTTTACGACAACGTCGAATAAGGGGTAGCAAATGCCAACCCGTACGGGCAAACAGCGGAAATTAGACACGGAAATCCATAAGTCATCAGAAACGCCGCCGCAAAAGCGTTTTCTCTCTTTGGCGGGCGACACCGTTTCTTCTTTCGCAAGAGAAAGAAGAAATGGGGTCGCGTTCGTACCTTCAACGTGCCGAATAATAGTACCCCACGCCCCTGCGCGTCAAAATATACGCCGGCTCGCTGGGGTCGTCCTCGATCTTCTCGCGCAGGCGGCGCACCGTCACGTCCACCGTGCGGGCGTCGTCGCCGACGTAGCCGTAGTTCCACACCTGCTCCATCAGGTCAACGCGGGAGAAGATCTTGTCGGGGTGGCTCGCGAGGAACGTCAGCAGCTCGTATTCGCGCAGCGTCAGCTCCACCGGCGCGCCGTTCTTGTAGACCTGGTTCGCCGCCGTGTCGATCGTCAGCGCGCCGCCGGCGCTCATGCCGCGCTCCGGCGCGGACGGCGCCGCCATCGCCGTGCGGCGGATGTTCGCGCGCACGCGGGCGATCAGCTCGCGCATCGAAAAGGGCTTGGTGATATAGTCGTCCGCGCCCAGCTCCAGACCGAGCACCTTGTCCTCCTCCTCTTCGCGCGCGGTCAGGATGATGACAGGGACGTTGTCGCCCTCGCCGCGCAGCGCCTTGCACACGTCGAAGCCGATCAGCTTCGGCAGCATCACGTCGAGCAGGATGAGGTCGGGCTTTTCCGCGCGCGCAAGCGCAAGACCCGTCTCGCCGTCGTACGCCTCGAGCGTCTCGTAGCCCTCGCGGTTCAGGTTGAAGCGGATGATGTCCACGATATTCTTCTCGTCCTCCACGATGAGGACGCGCTTTTTCTGTTCCAACAGACGCCTCCTGTCCGATCACCGTCCCAGCCGCCGCAGCGCGTACACCTTCAGTATGCCCGCGACGGTCTTCGCGTCGGTCAGCTCGCCGGAGAGCGCGCGGCGCGCCAGCTCGTCCAGCGGCGTTCTGACCAGCTCCAGATATTCGTCCTCGTCCGGCGACGGCGCGCCGAACGTCAGCTCCTCGGCGAGGTAGAGGTGCAGCACCTCGCCGTAGGCGCCCGGGGAGACGATCAGCTCGCCGAGCGCCGTGAAGCGCGCCGGCGTCGCGCCGGTCTCCTCCTTCAGCTCGCGCAGCGCAGCCGCGCGCGGGTCTTCGCCGCGCTCCAGCTTGCCCGCGGGGAGCTCCTCCAATACGCGGGAGAACACATAGCGGTACTGCTTCACCGTCAGCACGCGGCCCTCGCCGTCGATGGCGACGACGGCGACGCCGCCCGGGTGCTCCGCCACCTCGCGCAGCGCCTCCCGCCCGTCGGGCAGCGCCACGGTGTCCACGCGCAGGCGCAGGACGCGCCCGTCGTAGACCAGACGCGAGGCGAGCGTTTTCTCCGCCGCGTCCACGGCGTCAGTCCTCCAGATCGGCGGGCGTGAGGATGTCGGTGTAGATGGCGTTCACGCCGAGGCTCATCACCCACTCCGCGGATTCGATCTCGTTGACCGTATGGACGTAGATATTCAGACCTCTGTAGTCGGCGATGGCCTTCCAGTTGCCCTCCCACAGGTAGCTCCACATCGTGATCGCCTCGATGCCGTTCTCCTTGGCGAAGTCCGCCTTGCGGCGGAACGAAGCCTCGTCCGCCTCGAAGTAGTCCTGATAGAGCGTGTAGATATAGTGCGGGAAGTGGTGGACGCTCTCCACGATGCCGAAGTGGCTGGGCGAGTAGACCTGGATCGCCATGCGGTCGAAGAGGTAGCTCAAGCCCAGCTTCTGCGCGTCGTAGACCATCGCCTGGAACTGGTCGGCGACGGCCTCCGGCTCAAGGAACTTCGTGTCGGTCACGATGCACACGTCGGGGTACTGCTCCATCAGCAGCAGCAGGTCTTGGAAGGACATCGGCGTGTACTGCCCGAGGATGGGCGTCGCGAGGAACTCCTCCAGCGTGGGGACGTGCGTCTCGCCGATCCCCTCCTGCAGACTGCCGCGCCAGTCGTGCCGCAGCACGACGCGCCCGTCCGAGGTCATGCGCAGATCGGTCTCGAATACGCGGATGCCCGCCGCGTAGCCCGCGAGGAAGCCCTCGAGGCAGTTCAGCTCCGAAAGCCCGTCCACGCTGCCGAGCGCGTGGGCGATGATCTTGTTCTCGGCGAGGATCTCCGTCGCGTCGCGCTCGCCCTCCGGCTTTTCCTTCTCCGGCGGGATCAGGTTGCGCAGGCGTTCCGCCTCCTCCTCGGCGACGTATTCGTCCAGCCGCGCGCCCGTTTGGCGCAGACGGACGCCGAAGAACACGCTCAACCCCGTGAGAGACAGAATGAGAAACGCCAGCGTCGCCGCGATCAGGCGCTTGAAAAAGATAACGCTCGGGACGGATGATTTTCTTGCCACGGGAAGATTCCCCCTTAACTTTATATCCTATCCGAAATAGCATAACACACTTTTCGGAAAATTTCTACTGAAACTTGCACGGGCGGGGGAATATTATTGAAAAGCGCAAGATGAGCTTGTGCGCGCGGCGGGATTGTGGTAAAATGGCGTAAGCGTCGCCGAAAGGGGGTGTCCGCCGTGGCGGAGAAGCAGGGCGTCAAGGTCGTGGCGAACAACCGCAAGGCGTACCACGACTACTTCGTCGAGGACAAATACGAGGCGGGCGTGGAGCTGCGCGGCACCGAGGTCAAGTCCGTGCGCGCGGGCACGCTGAACCTCAAGGACAGCTATGTCATCGCCAAGAACGGCGAGGCGTGGGCGCACAGTATGCACATCTCGCCCTACGAAAAGGGCAACATCTTCAACCACGACCCCGACCGCCCCAAGCGCCTGCTGCTGCACAAGCGCGAGATCGCGAAGCTCGCCGCGCTCGCCGCGCAGGACGGCTACGCCCTTGTGCCGCTCTCGGTCTACTTCAAGGACGCGCGGGTGAAGGTGGAGCTGGGCGTGTGCAGGGGCAAGAAGAACTACGACAAGCGCGAGGCGGCGGCGCAGCGCGACGCCAAGCGCCAGATCGACCGCGCGATGCGGGAAAGGAGAAATCGACTATGAGCAACCCTCTTGTGACCATCGAGATGGAGGACGGCGGCGTGATGACCGGCGAGCTGTACCCCGAGCTCGCGCCGAACACCGTGCGCAACTTCATCGCGCTCTCGAACAGCGGCTACTACGACGGACTTGTCTTCCACCGCGTCATCCCCGGCTTCATGATCCAGGGCGGCTGTCCGCAGGGCACCGGCATGGGTGGCCCCGGCTACGCCATCCGCGGCGAGTTCGCGTCCAACGGGCACCCGAACGACCTCAAGCACACGCTCGGCGTGCTGTCCATGGCGCGCACGATGGCGCCCGACAGCGCGGGCAGCCAGTTCTTCATCATGGTCGCGGACGCGCCGCACCTCGACGGGGAGTACGCCGCGTTCGGCAAGATCACGGGCAACGCGGAGAAGGCGGTCGAGATCAGCCGTGTGGACCGCGATATGTACACCGACAAGCCCAAGCGGCCGCAGACCATCAGGCGCATCCGCGTGGACACGCTCGGCGGGGACTATCCCGCGCCGGAGAAGCTGCCCGAATAACGAAGCGTTTCGCTCGCGGCGCTTTGCGCCGCTCGCGCGGGGGCGTACCGGTTTCGACGGGGGTGTGGAGGCAGGATCAGCGGGCGGCGGCGCCTGACCGCCATAAAACGGGCAACTTATAAATTAAAGAACAACAACGAAACTGTTCTTGCTGCCGCCTGATTGCGGCAGCCGTCTGACCTGAAAGCGCCGCGGCTCGGGGAAGGCGTCATTCAGCGGCGTCCGTGAGGCGGGAAAGAGTTGACCCGCCCACGCATCATGACTCTACCGAAACGCAAGGTCTGTCCGGCGTCCTTGCGCGGGGGGAAGCCTTAAAACCGGACTGCGCCCGGAGAAAGTCCTGTTAAAGCACTTTCGGACTGGGGTTCAACTCCCCTCGCCTCCACCAAAACAAAAGACGCCGTAAGGCGTCTTTTGTTTTGGCGGCGCGGCTTCGCCGTTGCAATCCGGCGCGATCTGTGATAAAACCCATAGGGACGCGCGGAAAGGGGGGCGAGGGCGTGAGCGACCGGACGACACAACAGAGCGACGCGCTGCTTTTCGGCGCGCCGCTGCCGACGCTGCTCGCGTTCGCCGCGCCCATCATCCTCGGCAACGTCTTCCAGCAGCTCTACAACATCGTGGACGCGATGGTCGTCGGCAAGTTCCTCGGCGATCTGCCGCTTGCGGGCATCAGCGTCGCCTCGCCCGTCATGGACATCCTCTACGCGCTGCTCCTCGGCGGGAGCATCGGCGTCGGCGTGCTCGTCGGGCAGCTCTGCGGCGCGGGCGACTACGAACGCCTGCGGCGCGTGCACGCCACGGCGCTGCTCGGCGGCGTGGGCGTCACGCTGCTGCTCGCGCTGCTCGGCTTCGCGTTCACCGAACCCATCCTGCGCGCGCAGGGCACGGACGCCGCCGCCGTCGCGGAGGCGATGCGCTATCTGCGCGTCATCCTGGGCGGGCTGGCGTTCTGCTTCCTCTACAACTACTACGCCGCCGTGCTGCGCTCCTGCGGCAACTCCCGCACGCCGTTCGTCGTGCTGCTCGTCTCGTCCGTGCTGCACGCGGCGCTGGACCTGCTGCTGTGCGGCGCGCTGCGGCTCGGCGTCTTCGGCGTCGCCTGCTCGACGGTGTTCTGCCAGATCGTCTCGACCGTGTGGCTGATGGTCTACGCCCAAAAGCGCACGCCGCCGCTGCGTCTTGCGCGGGAAGACCTGCGCTTCGACGCGAAGCTCGGCGGCACGATTCTGGGCTACGCCTGGGCGGCGGCGCTGCAGCAGGCGGTGGTGATGATCGGGCGCTTCCTCGTGCAGGGGATGCTGACGCCGCTCGGCGGCGCGTCGGTCACGGGCTACAACATGAGCCTGCGCGTGGAGCAGTTCCTGTTCTGCTTCTCGCAGGGCGTCAGCGCGGCGATGGTCGTGGGCATCTCGCAGAACCTCGGGCACGGCGACCGCGCGCGGGTGCGGAGCTTCTACCGCGCGGGCGTGGGCGCGGAGCTCGCGCTGCTCGCCGTGCTCGGCACGGCGACGCGCCTGTTCGCGCCGCAGATCATCGCCCTGTTCTCGGACAACGCGGACGTGATTGCGGCGGGCGCGCGCTATACGGGCACGATGGCGTTCCTCTACCTGTTCGCGTTCCTCGGCGAGGTGATACAGGGCTACTTCCGCGGCGTCGGGCGGCTGCGGCTGACGATGATCGCGTCGCTGCTGCAGGTGGTGCTGCGCGTTGTGCTGTCGTATCTGCTCATCCCGCTGTGGGGCGTCTACGGCGTCTGCGTCGCCGTCGCCTCCGGCTGGGTGCTGCTGGTGGGGATCGAGGGAGCGTACAGCGCGCGGACGGTGAAATCCCTTTGACTAATCCCCTCCCCTGTGCTACACTGTTGCCATGGAATGTTACACACTCGCCAGCTCTTCGAGCGGCAACGCCGCGCTGATCCGCGGCGGCGGCGCGGCGGTGCTGCTCGACGCGGGCATCTCCGCGCGGCGCATCGCGCAGTCCCTCGCGCGGCTCGGCATGACGCCGGACGAGCTGGACGCCGTGCTCGTCACGCATGAGCACACGGATCACGTCGGCGGGCTCGCCACGCTGACGAAGCACTGCGCCGTCCCCGTCTACGCCAGCCGCGGCACCGCGCGGCTCCTGCGCTGCGAAGCGTCGCGGCTGCGCATCTTCGACGCGGGCGACGCCTTTGCCGTCGGGGGGCTGGAGATCCGCACGTTCCGCACGTCCCACGACGCGGCGGACAGCGTGGACTACCGCATCGACGCGCCGGACGGCTCGTTCGGCGCGCTGACGGACACGGGCTATGTGACCGAGGACGCCGCGCGCGTGCTCACGGGCGTGGAGCTGCTGCTCCTCGAAGCCAACCACGACGTCGGGACGTTGCAAAGCGGGCCGTACCCCTACCATCTGAAGCGGCGCATTTTGGGCGAGCATGGGCATCTCTCGAACGACGCGGCGGCGGAGTTCGCGCTCCACTGCGCCCGCCACGGCGCGCGCGACGTGCTGCTCGCGCACCTCTCCGCCGAGAACAACACGCCCGCGATGGCGGAGTACGCCGTCGCGCGGCGGCTGCAGGCGGCGGGCTGCCCCGTCCGCCTCGGCGTCGCGCCGAGAGACACGATAAGCGAGGCGCATACCGTATGCAGAGCATCACTGTCCTTTGCGTAGGCAAGCTGAAGGAGAAGTTCTACGCCGACGCCTGCGCCGAATATCAAAAACGGCTCGCGCGGCACTGCAAGCTGACGCTGCTCGAGCTGCCGGAGCAGCGTCTGCCCGACGACCCCTCCCCCGCCGAGATCGCGGCGGCGCTGGAGCGTGAGGCGGACGCCGTTTTGGAGCGGCTCCCGCGCGGCGGCGCGGTCGTCGCGCTGTGCGTCGAGGGCGCGGAGCTTTCAAGCGAGCAGCTGTCCGAGACGCTCGCGGGCTACGCCGCGCGCGGCGTGTCGCAGGTCGCGCTCGTGATCGGCGGGAGCTTCGGGCTTTCGGAGCGCGTGAAGGCGCGTGCCGACCTGCGGCTCTCGATGTCGCGGATGACGTTCCCGCACCACCTCGCGCGGGTGATGCTGCTCGAGCAGCTTTACCGCGCGTATCAGATACAGGCAGGGACAAAATACCACAAATAAGGAGGAGCACGGCATTGGACTATCGCAGAGAATACGAGAAGTGGCTCGCCTCGCCCGCGCTGACCGCGGAGGAGCGCGCCGAGCTGGAGGCCATCCGAAACGACGAGCAGGAGATCAAGGAGCGTTTCTACGCGCCGCTCGCGTTCGGCACGGCGGGTCTGCGCGGCACGATGAAGCTGGGGCTGCACCAGATGAACCGCTTCATCATCAACTGGGCGACGCAGGGCTTCGCCGAGGTCATCGGGAAAGAGGGCGAGGACGCGAAGCGCCGCGGCGTCGCGATCTGCATGGACTGCCGCAACCACGGCTACGAGTTCGCGAAGGCGGCGGCGTGCGTCATGGCGGCGAACGGCGTCCATGTGCGCCTGTTCGACGCGCTCCGCCCCACGCCGGAGCTGTCCTTTGCCGTGCGCGAGTACCACTGCATCGCGGGCATCAACGTCACCGCGAGCCACAACCCCAAGGAGTACAACGGCTATAAGGTCTACTGGGAGGACGGCGCGCAGCTCCCGCCCCGGCACGCCGACGCCATCGCGAGGAACCTCGAGCACATCGACGTCTTCACGGGCCCCAGGACCATGGATTTCGACGAGGCGGTCAAAAGCGGCATGATCACGATCTTCGGCGAGGACTGCGACAAGCGGTTCCTCGAAGAGGTCATGAAGATGGTCAACGACTACGACAGCGTCGCCAAGGTCGCGGACGAGTTCAAGGTCGTCTACACGCCGTTCCACGGCTGCGGCTACAAGCTCGTGCCGGAGGCGCTGCGCCGCCTCGGCGTCAAGCATATCCTCTGCGAGCCGGAGCAGATGAAGATCGACGGCGATTTCCCGACCGTCGCCTCCCCGAATCCCGAGAACCCCGAGGGCTTCTACCTCGCGATCGACCTTGCGAAGAAGGAGGGCGCGAGCTTCATCATCGGCACCGACCCCGACAGCGACCGCGTGGGCGTGATGGTGCGCGACGATGAGGGCGCGTTCAAGCCTGTCAGCGGCAACCAGATGGGCGTGCTGCTGCTGGACTACCTGCTCGGCGCGATGAAGCGCGCCGGCACGCTGCCCGCCGACGCCGCGACGCTCAAGAGCATCGTCACGACCGAGATGGCGCGCGCCGTCGCGGAGAGCTACGGCGTCGCCTGTTACGACACGTTCACGGGCTTCAAGTTCATGGCGGAGAAGATGGGCAAGCTCGAGGCGGCGCACGAGAAGACGGTCGTCTTCTCCTACGAGGAGAGCTACGGCTACATGATCGGGCACTACGTCCGCGACAAGGACGCCGTCACCGCCTCCCTGCTCATCACCGAGATGGCGGCGTGGTACGCCACGCGGGGCAAGACGCTCTTCGACGCGCTGCAGGAGCTCTTCGAGAAGTACGGCTGGTACGGCGAGGCGACGCACAACCTCGTCATGCCGGGCGTGGACGGCGCGGAGAAGATGGCGGCGCTGATGGCGTCGCTCCGCGCGCAGCCGCCGGCGGAGATCGCGGGCGTCGCGGTCGTCTCCCGCCGCGACTACGAGAGCGGCGTCGAGACCGATGCGAAAACGGGCGCGGCGAAGCCGATGGAGCTCAAGGGCTCCAACGTCCTGCGCTACGACCTCGAAGACGGCACGGCGGTCGTCGTCCGCCCGTCCGGCACGGAGCCGAAGATCAAGGTCTATCTCCTCACGCGGGGCAAAGACCCCGCCGAGCGCGACGCGCGCCTGGAGAAATACGGCGCGTGGGTGAAGACGCTGGTATGACAAATGAGGGCTGCGAAAGCAGCCCTCATTTTCTGCCCTGTATCGTCTTCGCGAAGCCCGCCGCGAACAGCCGCGCGGCGTTGAGCGCCTCCTCGAGCGAGTTGCCCGCCGTGCCGACCTCGAGCAGCAGCGAGCCGGTCGTGACCTGCTGGTTGTAGCGCGAGTTGCGCACGACGATGGGGCGCATCAGCGTCGGGTATTCGTTCAAAAGCGCCGACTGCACCGCGCAGGCGAGCTTGAGGTTCTCGCGCCAGTCGGGGTGCTCCAGCCCGCCGCCGTCGGAGCCGACGACGAACTCGAGCTGCGCCGCGTTCGGCTCCTCGGCGCACAGCAGCTTGTACTGCCGCCCCGCCTCGTCCGCCACCGCGTCGCGATGCACGTCGAGGACGTAGACGAGGCTCGGGTAGTCCGCGCGGTACTGCTTCACCGTCGCGAGCGAGCGGTCGTAGGAGCCGGAGTAGTTCGGGTAGTCGTGGAGCGTGCGGTCGTGCAGCACGCCGACGCCCGCGTCCTCCAGCACGCGCGCGATCTCGTCGCCGACGCGCAGGACGTTGTACGCCTCGTCCAGCGTGCGGTGGTCGTCGCTTTCGACGTACTCCTCGCCGGACGGCATCGTGTACGCCTCGCAGCCGTGGGTGTGGACGATCAGCACCTGCGGCGCTTCGTCCGTCAGCACGGCGGAAAAACCGCCGTCCAGATCGCTCTGCGTCAGCGACGCGGCGGAAGTGTTGTGGACGTAGACGCTGCCCTTCACCAGAAAGCCCGACGGATCGGTGGGGCGCAGCGTCGTGGACGGCACGCCGTTGTCGCGCACGATGAGCTCCGGCAGCGATGCATTTGATGCATCCTCTGCATAGGAATCCGACTCCTCCCGCACCGGTGCTGGCACGTTTTCCTCGGTCTCGTCAATGCTCCGAACAGGCGCGGCCTTATCGCGGACGGCATACAGCAGCGGAACGCTCCGCAATGCTGCCAGCGCTTCTGCCGACAGCGATGGGTCGGAGAAAAACGCGCCGCGTTCAAAGCGCACAAGCGCCATCGGCAGTGCGCTGCCGCCGAACGCGCGCGCCGCCTCGTCCAGACTCTCCGCCGGCGCGGCGGCCGCCACCGCCCATAGCGTCGTGAGCGCCAGCGCAAGGGATACGCCGCCGCGCAGCACGCGGCGCCAAAGCCGTCTTTTCATAGGGTACCTCCGGGATCGGTTTCTCGGACAAACCTATGCGCCCCGCCGCCGAAATATGTGTGCTTGCAACCCACTCTGTTTTGTGCTACTATGACGATGACATTTTATGAAACGAGTTGGTTTTTGTGAAAATTTTACAAGGAAATATTGTCTACTCTCCCAAGCTGGGCGAGTTGGTCACGCTGCCGCACGGCGCGCTGGTGCTGGACGACCGGGGAAACCTGACTGATCTGCTCCCCGCCGCGCCGGAGCGCGCGGACGCGGAGTATATCGACTACGGCGACAAACTGCTGATGCCGTCCTTCGTGGATATGCACCTCCACGCGCCGCAGTACCCCATGCTCGGCATGGGCATGGATCTGCCGCTGATGGAGTGGCTCAACACTTACACGTTCAAGACCGAGGCACGCTTTGCGGACAACGACTACGCCCGCCGCACCTATCGCCGCCTTGCCAACGATCTCATCACCGGCGGCACGACGCGGGTGTGCATGTTCTCGTCGCTGCACACGGACGCGACACTCATCCTCATGGAGGAGCTGGAACGCGCGGGCGTGACGGGCTACGTCGGCAAGGTGAACATGGATCGCAACGGCGGCGCGTCGCTTCAGGAGACGACCGAGGAGAGCAAGCGCGAGACACTGCGCTGGCTGGACGAGTGCAAGCGCTTTGCGCACATCAAGCCCATCCTCACACCGCGCTTCACACCGTCGTGCACCAATGAACTGATGGCATGGCTCGGCAAGCTGAGCGAGGAGCGCGGGCTGTACGTCCAGTCCCACCTCTCCGAAAACGGCGGGGAGATCGCCTTCGTCAAGGAGCTGCACCCGGATTGCGACCAGTATTGGGAGACCTACGCCAAATACGGGCTCTGGAAGGATCACACGGTCATGGCGCACTGCGTCCACTCCGACGAGCGGGAGCGCGAGGCGCTGCTGCGCCACAACGTGGTGGTCGCCCACTGCGCGGGCAGCAACATCAACATCTGCTCCGGCGTCGCGCCGATCCGCACCATGCTCCGTGAGGGCGTATGGGTGACGCTTGGCAGCGACATCGCCGG
>JAFSZQ010000042.1 GCA_017458885.1 Oscillospiraceae bacterium | reverse complement strand
TCCTCCCTCGCCTGCATCCATCAGGAGCATATCACCGCCTTCCACGGCGTGCCGACGATGTTCATCGCGATGCTGGAGCATAAGGACTTCCCGAAGACGGATTTCTCGTATATGCGCACCGGCATCATGGCGGGCTCGCCCTGTCCGATCGACAAGATGCGTGAGGTTGTTGAGGAGATGCACATGACCGGCATCGTGTCCGTCTACGGGCAGACCGAGTGCGCCCCGGGCAACACGATGTCCGCGTGGACAGACCCGCTGGAGCTGCGCACGGAGACCGTCGGCTACGCCTTCCCGCACGTTCGCTGCAAGGTCGTCGACCCCGAGACGGGCGAGGAGGTGCCCGACGGCGTGAACGGCGAGTTCTGCGCCAAGGGCTACAACCAGATGAAGGGCTACTACAAGATGCCCGACGCCACCGACGAGACCGTGGACGCGGACGGCTGGCTGCACTCCGGCGACCTCGCCTGCCGCGACGAAAACGGCTGCTACCGCATCACGGGGCGGCTGAAGGACATGATCATCCGCGGCGGCGAGAACCTCTATCCCAAAGAGATTGAGGAGTTCCTGCTCACGCACCCGCTGGTGCAGGACGCGCAGGTCGTGGGCGTGCCCGACGAGAAGTACGGCGAGGAGGCGCTCGCCTGCGTCATCCCGCGCGCGGGCGGCGCGGCGCTCACGGCGGAGGAGCTGCGGCAATACTGCGTCGAACGCCTCGCGCGGCACAAGGTGCCGAAGTACATCGAGCTGGTGGAGAGCTTCCCGATGAACGCCGCGGGCAAGGTGCTGAAATACAAGATGCGCGAGGAAGCCGCGAAGCGGCTTGGGCTTGCCAAGGAGTGAACCATGAACAACAACTTTGTCACGATGGACGGCAACGAAGCCGCCGCGACGATGGCGTACCCGTTCACCGAGATCGCGGCGATCTACCCCATCACGCCGTCCAGCCCCATGGCGGGCATGACCGATGCGTGGAGCGCGAAGGGGCGCAGGAACCTCTTCGGGCAGACGGTGACGCTCACCGAGATGCAGAGCGAGGCGGGCGCCATCGGCGCGGTGCACGGCGCGCTGCAGGCGGGCGCGCTCGCGACGAGCTTCACGTCCTCGCAGGGTCTGATGCTGATGATCCCCGTGCTGTACCGCATCGCGGGCGAGCGCCTGCCCGCCGTGCTTCACGTCGCCTCGCGCACGGTCGGCACGCACGCGATGAGCATCTTCGGCGACCACAGCGACGTGATGGCGTGCCGCGAGACGGGCTTCGCCCTGCTCTCGACGGGCAGCGTGCAGGAGGTCGCCGACCTCGCCGCCGTCGCGCACCTCGCCGCCGTCGAGAGCAGCATCCCGTTCTTGCACTTTTTCGACGGCTTCCGCACGAGCCACGAGATCAACAAGATCGCCCTGCCCGACCCGTCGGCGATGGTCGATCTGCTCGACCGCGGCGCGCTCAAACGCTTCAAGGACCGCGCGCTGAACCCCGAGCACCCGACGCTGCGCAACACCGTGCAGAACGGCGACGTGTACTTTCAGGTGCGCGAGGCGAACAACGGCGACTACGCCGCGCTGCCGGAGGTCGTGGCGCGGTACTTTGCAAAGGTCTCCGCGCTCACGGGGCGGAGCTACCGCCTCTTCGACTACTACGGCGACCCGAAGGCAACGGACGTCGTGATCGCGATGGGCAGCGTCTCCGGCGCGGCGCGCGAGGCGGTGGACGCCCTGCGCGCCGAGGGGCGCGCCGTCGGCTATCTGCAAGTGCGGCTCTACCGCCCGTTCTCGCTTTCGCACTTCCTGAACGCGCTGCCGGACACGGTCAGGCGCGTCGCGGCGCTCGACCGCTGCAAGGACATGGGCGCGCTCGGCGAACCGCTGTACGAGGACGTGTGCGCCGCGCTTCTGCGCGCGGGGCGGGCTGTCACGGTCGTCGGCGGGCGCTACGGGCTCTCGTCCAAGGACACCGACCCCGCCCAGCTTGTCGCGGTGTTCGACAACCTCGCCTCGGAAGACCCCGTCCACGGCTTCACCGTCGGCATCGACGACGACGTGACGCGCCTCTCGCTCCCCTGCAAGCCGTTCGACCGCCCCGATCCCGAGACGGTCGCCTGCAAGTTCTGGGGGCTCGGCGGCGACGGCACCGTGGGCGCGAACCACAACACCGTCCGCATCCTCAACGAGACGACCGGGAAGTACGGTCAGGCGTACTTCGAGTACGACTCCAAGAAGTCCTTCGGCGTCACGAAGTCGCACCTGCGCTTCTCGTCGCACCCCATCGAGAGCAGCTACTACGTCAAGCGCGCGGACTTCGTCGCCTGCCACAACCCCACGTTCATCAACCAGTACGACGTGGCGCAGGAGCTCAAGGACGGCGGCACGCTGCTGCTGAACTGCCGGTGGAAGCCCGAGGAGCTGGAGGAGAAGCTCTCCCCCGCCGTCCGGCGGACGCTCGCGCGAAAGCGCGCGAACCTCTACGTCATCGACGCGACGGACATCGCGGAAAAGCTGGGTCTCGGCAGCCACACGAACACGGTGCTGCAATCGGCGTTTTTCTCGCTCATGGAGATTGTCCCGAAGGAGCAGGCGCTCGGCGAGATGAAAGCCGCCGCGCGGCGGGCGTACTTTGCCAAAGGCGACGACGTGGTGGCGAAAAACCTCGCCGCCATCGACGCGGGCGCGGACGCGCCCGTGCGGGTAAACATCCCCGCGTCGTGGGCGGACGCCGCCGACGCGCCGGAGCGGGACGCGGCGCTGCCCGACGTGGTGCGGGACATCCTCTTTCCCATCAACCGCCAGAAGGGCGACGACCTGCCCGTGAGCGCGTTCCGCGCGCGCAAGGACGGGCGCATCGAGCTTGGTCTGACCGCGTATGAAAAGCGCGGCATCGCGACGCACGTCCCCCAATGGGACGCGGAGAAGTGCGTCCAGTGCAACCGCTGCGCGCTCGTCTGCCCCCACGCGGTCATCCGCCCGTACCTGCTCGACGGCGCGGAGCGCGACGCCGCCCCGCAAGGCTTCGTCACCGCCCCCGCGAACGGCGCGGCGAAGGGGCTTTGGTTCACGATGCAGGTCTCCGCGCTTGACTGCACGGGCTGCGGCTCCTGCGCGGCGGTCTGCCCCGTGAAGGAGAAAGCCCTGACGATGGCGCCCGCCGAATTCACCGGCGAACAGCGGGTGTGCTGGGATTACGCCTTGACGCTCTCCGACAAGGGGGAAGTGTTCGACCGTTACAGCGTCAAGGGCAGCCAGTTCCGCCAACCGCTCGTCGAATTTTCGGCGGCGTGCGCCGGCTGCGGCGAGACGCCGTACGCAAAGCTGCTCACGCAGCTCTTCGGCGAGCGCGCCTACTGGGCGAACGGCACGGGCTGCTCGCAGGCGTGGGGCGCGCCGATGCCGGGCATCCCGTACACGACGAACAAGCGCGGCTTCGGCGTCGCGTGGACGAACAGCCTGTTCGAGAACAACGCCGAGCTGACGCTCGGGCTGCTGCTCGCCGTGCGGCAGCAGCGCGAGAACGTGAAAGCCAAGGTGGAGGCGTACCTTGCCGAGACGGGCAGCGCGCGCGCGCAGGCGTGGCTCGACGCCTACGACGACTTCGACGGCTCGCGGAAGGCGAGCGACGCGCTGATCGCGGAGCTGGAGGCGGTCAAGTCCCCGCTTGCGGCGGAGATTTTGGAGCGGCGCGACCAGCTTGCGAAAAAGACGTTCTGGATGTTCGGCGGCGACGGCTGGGCGTACGACATCGGCTTCGGCGGGCTCGACCACGTCGTCGCGAGCGGCGAGGACGTGAACGTGTTCGTCATCGACACCGAGGTCTACTCCAACACCGGCGGGCAAAGCTCCAAGGCGACGCCGCTCGGCGCGGTGGCGCAGTTTGCCTCGAGCGGCAAAAAGAGCCGCAAGAAGGACCTCGGCGCGATCTTCCGCACCTACGGCAACGTCTACGTCGCGCAGGTGGCGATGGGCGCGGACGCGAACCAGCTCTTACGCGCGATCCGCGAGGCGGAGGCGCACAAGGGCCCGAGCGTCATCGTCGCGTACACGCCCTGTCAGGCGCACGGCATCCGCGCGGGCATGGCGAACGTGCAGGCGGAGATGAAGCGCGCGGTGGACGCGGGCTACTGGCTGCTGTACCGCTACGACCCCGACAAGCCTCAGCCGATGACCGTGGACTCCAAGGCGCCGAATATGGCGTATGAGGACTTTTTGGACGGCGAGACGCGCTACGCCGTGCTGCGCCGCACGTTTCCCGAGAACGCGGAGACGCTGTTCACCGCCGCCGCGCGCGAGGCGGACGCGCGCTATCGGGACTACAAGCAGCAGGAGACGCTGCGAAAAGAATGAGCGAAACAGGCGAACGGGCGCGTCCCGTTCGCCTGTTTGCTTTATAAAATCTTCCAGCGGCCGCTTTGGATAAATCCGCGCGATTTTCAAAGACTATCCTTGGAAATCACGCGACAAAGGAGTTTTACCGATATGAAAGCAACCGGAATCGTGCGGCGCATCGACGACCTCGGGCGCGTCGTGATC
>JAFSZQ010000041.1 GCA_017458885.1 Oscillospiraceae bacterium | reverse complement strand
GGGACTCGAAGTTTGAAATTACATCCTCACCCAGATACTCGCCGGGGAGGTAGAGCTTTAAGACAGACGAGCCGTATTTCTCCACGGCGTCCTGCTGGCGGCGGCGCTGCGCCGTGCTGCCCGCGATCACCGCGCCCACGATGGCGACGACCAGTACCGCCGCGACGGCGGCAAACAGCTTGTGGTTCACTGGCTTCGCCGTGCCTTGCTTCGCCTGACGCTCGCGCACGATGGGCACGATGTTCACGACGCCGAGCGCGAGCGTGATGAGCAGGATGACGATGGTCGAGAGCGCGTTGATGGACGGATTGACGCGCTTGGACATCGTGTAGACGAGGATGGAGATGTTGTTCACGCCGTTGCCGGTGGTGAAATAGGAGATGACGAAGTCGTCAAAGCTCATCGTGAACGCGATCAGCGCGCCGGAGACGATGCCGGAGCGGATCTGCGGCACGACCACGCGCGTGAGCGCCTGAAACGGCGTCGCGCCGAGGTCGAGCGCCGCCTCGATGAGATTCGGGTCGAGCGAGCGCAGCTTCGGCGTCACCGAGAGCATGACGTAGGGGATGCAGAACATGATGTGCGCGAGCAGCATCGTGCCGAACCCCTTGCGCACGGCGAGCACGCTGAAGAACATCAGCAGGCTGATCGCCGTCACGATGTCGGGGTTCATCACGGGCAGGTCGTTCACGCGCTCGACGAGCGCGGAGAGCACGCGGTTCGACTTCGACAGCCCGATCGCGGTCACGGTGCCGACGACGGTGGAGACCACCGTCGCGAGCAGCGCGATCAGCAGCGTGTAGAGCACCGCCTCCATCATCGTGGAGTCCGCGAACATCTTTTCGTACCACCGCAGCGACCAGCCGCCGAACTTCGTCAGCGAACGCGAATCGTTGAAGGAGAATACGATGATATATAAAATAGGGAGGTAGAAGAACGCGAGCGTCAGCGCGAGCAGCAGCTTTGCGCCGAAGCCGCTTTTTTTCGTCTCGTTCATCGTCTACTCCTTTCCCGCGGAGGCGACGGAGACGTCCGCCTTGCGCGTGACATACATCGAGAGCATGATGATGACCGCCATGATGAGCGAGATCGCGCTGCCGAAGTTCCAGTCGCCGGAGGTCAGGAACTGCGACTCGATGACGTTGCCGACGAGCACATACTGCCCGCCGCCAAGCAGCTTCGGGATGAAGAAGCTGGACACCGCCGGCAGGAACACCAGCGTCACGCCCGACACGACGCCCGGGAGCGAGAGCGGCAGCGTGACGCGCAAAAACGTGTGCAGCCGATCCGCGCCGAGGTCGGCGGCGGCGTTCAGGAGGTTCTTGTCCAGCTTGTCGAGCGAGGTGTGTATCTGCAAGATCATAAAGGGGATGAAGTTGTAGACCATGCCGAGGGTGACGGCGAAGCTCGTGTGCAGCATCGGCACGGGTCCGACGCCGAAGAAGCCGAGGAACGTGTTGAGCACGCCCTCGTCCTGCAAAATGCCCATCCACGCATACGTCCGAACCAGCATATTGACCCAGGTGGGCATCGTGATGAGCAGGATCAGCACGGTGTTCGCGCGCTCGCCAAGGCGCGAGATGGCGTAGGCGACGGGGTAGCCGAGCAGCACGCAGATCACCGTCGTCACCAGCGCGATGGCGAGCGAGCGCCACAGCACCGCGAGGAACACGCGGTCGGTCACGAAGCGCACAAAGTTATCGAGCGTAAAGCGGAAGGTCAGCACGTCGTTGCCGGACTCGGTGAAGGCGTAGAGCACGATGAGCAGCATCGGCGCGACGATCATCACGCTGATCCACGCGACGTAGGGGTAGGTCATGGAGCGGACCTGCTTCATCGGAAGCCCCCCTTCTTCATCACGTGCAGGTCTTCGCCGCGGAAGATCAGCCCCACCTCGGAGCCCTCCTCCGCCGCGCGGGTGGCGGAGACCTTGTACTCGTAGCCCTCGGTGGAGAACGTCACGTCGTAGACGCCCGGGACGATGGTCTCGGGGTCGAAGTCGTACTTCACGTCCGTGATCTCCACCTGCTCGTTCTCGTCCTCAAGGCTCCACGCCGAGGCGTTCGCCCACATCTTGAGGTCGGTGTCGAGCGCCATGCTCTCCTGGATGTCCTCGACCTTCTTGAAGAAGTTCATCGCGTAGATCTCTTCCTGATACACCGTGCTCTCCACGCGGTTCTCGCGCACGACGAGGGCGCGCACGGTGATGGACGTGCCCGCCGCGGTGGAGAACGTGACGCTGTATTCGCCGGTCTTCGGCTCGATGTCGTACTCCACGGTCTTGATGGAGACCGGCTCCTCGGTCTCGGCGTCCCACGCCTCGGCGGTGGCGAGGGCGATGACCTTCGCGTCGGTCAGCTCGCCGGCGTCCTCCACGTCGAGCAGGAAGCCGCTCGCGCTGATCTTTTCGCCGTTGTTCGTCACGGGCTTGTCCTGCGAGACCTGCATCTTGACCGTGATGGACGTGCCCGCGCGGGTCTCGACGACCGTATCGTAATGCATCCCCTTGAAGAGCTGGGACTTCACCACGCCCTTGAGCATCCCCTCGCCGCGCGGCACGATGTCGAGGTGCTCGGGGCGAATGACGACGTCCACCTTCTCGTTCGGCTCGAAGCCGCGCGCGTTGCAGGGGAATCGCTTGTCCTCGAACACCACGAGGTCGTCCTGCACCATCACGCCGTCGATGATGTTCGTCTCGCCGATGAAGTTCGCCACGAACTCGTTCACGGGGCGGCGGTAGACCTCCGTCGGCGTGCCGATCTGCTGGATCTCGCCCGCGTTCATCACCACGATCTTGTCCGACATCGTCAGCGCCTCCTCCTGGTCGTGCGTGACGAAGACGAAGGTGATGCCGACCTCCTGCTGGATGGATTTCAGCTCGTGCTGCATCTCCTTGCGCAGCTTCAGGTCGAGCGCGCCCAGCGGCTCGTCGAGCAGCAGCACGCTCGGCTCGTTCACGAGCGCGCGGGCGATGGCGATGCGCTGCTGCTGCCCGCCGGACATCTCCGTGACGTTGCGCCGCGCGTAGTCCTCGAGGTTCACGAGGCGCAGCATACGCATCACCTTCTGCTCGATGACGTCCTTCGGCTCCTTTTTGATGGTCAGCCCGAAGGCGACGTTGTCGTAGACGTTCATGTGCGGGAAGAGCGCGTACTTCTGGAACACGGTGTTGATCTCGCGCTTGTAGGGCGGGACGTTCACGATGTCCTCGCCGTCGAAGAGCACCTTGCCCTCGGTGGGCTGCAAAAACCCGCCGAGAATGCGCAGCAGCGTCGTCTTGCCGCAGCCGGAGGGCCCCAGCAGCGTGACGAACTCGTTTTCGTAGATATCCAGCGACACGCCCTTGAGGACGACCTGACCGTCCTCAAAGCTCTTGACGATGTTCTTGAACTGGATGAGCTTTTTTGCTTCTTCTGCCATGGCGATGTTCTCCCTGTTATCCGAAGTATTTTTTTTGAAACGCGGGCGTGTCCGCCGCGAATTCTTTGCCCTTGAGATAGTCCAGTATGCCCGCGTCCGTGGAAAAGTCGAAGCGCAGCCGGTGCGAGCACAGGAGCTGCGCCGTCTCGCCGTATTTGCGGTTCATCGCGCCGCTGCCGTACTTGCCGTCGCCGAGCAGCGGGTGCCCGAAGTCGGCGAAGCTCGCGCGGATCTGGTGCGTCCGCCCCGTGAGCAGCTCCGCCTCGACGAGCGACAGAGCGCCCTTCGTCGCGAGCGTCTCGTAGCGCGTGACGGCGCTCCGTCCGTCGGGGACGGCGCGGCGGTAGACGCGCACCTTGTTCGCGCGCTCGTCCTTGCGCAGAAAACATTCGAGCGTGCCCGCGGGCGGCTCGGGACGCCCGAGGCAGACGCAGAGGTAGTATTTGGCGATCTCGCGCTCGCGTATCTTCTCGTCCAGCACCCGCAGCGCCTCGGCGTTTTTCGCCGCGATGACCAGCCCGCTCGTGTTGCGGTCGATGCGGTTGCACAGCGCGGGCGTGAAGGCGGCTTCCTCACGGGGACGCCACTCGCGCTTTTGGTAGAGATAGGCGAGCAGGTGGTCGATGAGCGTCGCGCTGCCCGCGCCGCCGCCGTTGCCCGCGTGGCAGAGCATCCCCGCGGGCTTGTCGAGCAGGACGACGTTCGCATCCTCGTAGACGACGTTCACCCTCGGCGACGCGATGGCGAGGTAGGCGTTGTTCGCGTCCGGCGCGTCGAAGAACTCGTCGTTGATCCAGCACTCCACGAGGTCGCCCTCGCGCAGCCGCTGGTCGCGCGCGGCGCGCGCGCCGTTGACCTTGACGCGGCGGATGCGCACATACTTCTGCGCGAGCGACGCGGGGAGCAGGGGGACGGCTTTCGCGAGGAAGCGGTCGAGCCGCTGACCGGCGTCGTTTTTCCCGATGGTGAACGCGCGCATCGCCAGACCCCCCTTTCACAACTTTTTACATTGTACGGTACGGCGGGATAATTTTCAAGAAAAAGCTAAAAAAATGTTTGACAAGGCGGAGACAGCCGCCTATAATACTACTCGTGTCATTGTGAGGTGCGTTATGCGTCTGGATGTCAAAGGGATCGTCAACACCCCCGGGGGCGGAGTCGAGTTCAACGAGGAATTGGACTTCTCCGATGTGGACTTCGGCGGCGTGTGTCCGGCGGTCCGCCCCGTTTCAGTGGTAGGAGCGGTGCGGAACATCGCGGGGATGCTCCGTTTGACGGCGGACGTGGACACGACGCTTTCCTGCGTATGCGACCGCTGCGCCGCGGCGTTCGACAAGCCCTTCCATCTCTCGATCGAGCGCCTGCTCGCAAGCGAGCTGGAGGACGAGACGAACGACGACATCCTGCTGCTCGACGACGGCGCGTTTGAGCTAAGCGAGCTGGTGCGGGAGGCGTTCATCCTCAACATGGACACGAAAACGCTTTGCCGCGAGGACTGCAAGGGGCTCTGCTCCGGCTGCGGCGCGAACCTCAACGTCGAGGCTTGCCGCTGCCAAAAGGAGACCGACCCGCGCTGGGCGGCGCTGCGTGAGCTTTTGTAACACAATTCGGCGGTTTGCCGGTTTCATCAAGGAGGTGTCAACATGGCAGTCCCCAAGGGGAAAGTATCCCGCGCGAGGCGCGACAAGAGGCGCAGCTCTCATTGGAAGCTGGCGGTACCGGGTCTGGTCAAGTGCCCGAAGTGCGGCGCTCTGCGCCAGAGCCACAGGATGTGCCCCGAGTGCGGTACTTACAACGGCCGCACCGTCAAGGTCGTCGAGGCGAAGACCCAAGCGGAGTAAGACAAAAAAGCACGGCGTTCGCCGTGCTTTTTTTGCGCTTTCCGGTTGCGATTTGAAAAAAATATGGTATCATAAAAGAAATTTTTTGTTTGGAGCGTGTTATGGAAGAGTTGAAACAGAACACGAACGCAGGGCAGCCGGAGGAGCCGCGCGTCCCGGGGAGCGACCTCTACGACTGGTTGCGCTCCGGCGTGTCGGCGGTGCTGATCATCGTGCTGGCGTTCACATTCGCCGCGCGCGTCATGGGCGTGGAAGGCCCCTCGATGCGCCAGACGCTGCAGGCGGGCGACCGCCTGCTGGTGCTCAACGCGCCGCTGGCGGGGCAGTACCGGCAGGGCGACATTGTCATCGCGCGCAAGCAGACGTTCTCGGAGGAGCCGATCGTCAAGCGCGTCATCGCCGTCGGCGGGCAGACGGTGGACATCGACTTCGACTCCGGCACCGTCTATGTGGACGGCGAGGCGCTGGAGGAGGACTATATCAACGACCGCACCTACACCGACGAGGGGACGGCGTTCCCGCTGACGGTGCCGGAGGGCTCGGTGTTCCTCATGGGCGACAACCGCAACATGAGCACCGACAGCCGCGCGCCGCGCATCGGCACGGTAGACACGCGCTATCTCATCGGCAAGGCGGTGATCCTGCTTTTCCCGGGGCCCGACTCGGTCACGGAAAAGCGCGATTTCAGCCGCATCGGTCTTTTGCGCAGAGGGTGAGCGGATGCAGTTGGACAGCTTGAGCTGGTTCCCCGGGCACATGACCAAGACCCGCCGCATGATCGTCTCGGAGCTCGGAAACGTGGACGCCGTGTGCGAGATCGTGGACGCGCGCGTCCCGCTCTCGTCCCGCAACCCCGACCTCGACGAGCTGACGGCGGGCAAGCCGCGCCTCGTGGTACTCAACCGCGTCGATCAGGCGGACGCCGCGATGACGCGCCGCTGGGCGGCGTGGTTTTACGCGCAGGGTTACGCAACGATGGAAGCGGACGCAAAATCGGGCGCAGGGGTCAAACGCTTCGCGCCCGCCGTGCGCGAGCTGCTCAAGGATAAAATCGCCGCCTATGAGGCAAAGGGGCAGGTCGGGCGCGTGCTGCGCGTGATGGTGCTCGGCATCCCGAACGTGGGAAAATCCACCTTCATCAATAAGGTCTCGGGCAGAAAAACGGCGAAAGCCGAAGACCGCCCGGGTGTGACGCGGACGAAGCAGTGGGTGCCGGTGGACCGGACGCTGGAGCTGCTGGACACGCCCGGCATCCTCTGGCCCAAGTTTGACGACCCCGCCGTCGGGATGCGCCTTGCGTTCACGGGCGCGATCCGCGACGAGGTCGTGGACGTCGAGGAGCTGGCGATGCGGCTGATGGACTACCTCGGCGCGCACTATCCCGACGCGCTCGCCGCGCGCTACAAGATCGAAGCCGCGGACGGCGCGGACGGCTGGACGCTGCTCGGGCGCGCGGGACGCAAGCGCGGCTTCCTGATCTCCGGCGGCGAGGTCGATACCGAGCGCATGAGCCGCATTTTGCTCGATGAATACCGAGCTGGCAAGTTAGGACGCTTTACACTGGAAGAACCGCCGGAGGCGACCGATGGCTGACTTCACCTACGAAAACGAAGCCCGCGCCGCGGGCTTTTCGACGGTCTGCGGTGTGGACGAGGCGGGCGCGGGGCCGCTGGCGGGGCCGGTCTACGCCGCCGCGGTCGTGCTGCCGGAGGGCTGCGCCATCGCTGGGCTGGACGACTCGAAAAAGCTGACGGAAAAGCGGCGCGAGGCGCTGTTTTCCGCCATTTGCGCGCAAGCCGCCGCCTACGCCGTCGCATGGGTGGACGCGCGGGAGATCGACGCGACCGACATTTTGAGCGCGCGGATGAAGGCGATGCAGCTTGCCATCGACGCGCTTGCCGTCCGCGCGGACTTCGCGCTACTCGACGGCAACCGCGACCGCGGTAAGAGCGCCGCCGTCACGACGCCGCATCGCTGCATTGTAAAGGGAGATAGCTTGTCAGCAAGCATCGCGGCGGCGTCGATCCTCGCCAAGGTGAGCCGCGACCGTTACATGGTCGAGGTGCTGGACAGGCAGTATCCGCAGTATCGATTTGCCAGACACAAGGGCTACGGCACGGCGCTGCATCGGGAGCTGTACGAGCGGTACGGCGCGTGTCCGGCGCACCGCGTGACGTTTTTGAAGAACTGGGAGGCGCGCGCATGACGGACGGCAGATCCGGCGGCGACTGGGCGGAGGCGCTGGTCGCGGAATATTTACGCACGCACGGGTACCGCATTGTGGCGTCAAAATATCGCTGCCGTTACGGGGAGATCGACCTGATCGCGCACAACGGCGCGACGCTGTGCTTTGTGGAGGTCAAGGCGCGCAGCAACCTGCGCTACGGGCTGCCGCGGGAGTATGTGACCTACAGCAAGCAGGAGAAGCTCCGCACCACGGCGTCGCATTACCTCGCATCGCACGATCCCGACGCCGTCTGCCGCTTCGACGTGGCGGAGGTCTACACGGACAGGGAGCACACGCCGGAGCGCACGCGCATCGAATACATCGAAAACGCATTTTAATAAATAGAAGGAGAACGGACATGATCGACAAACAGCTCGTCGCCTGGGGCAGCAGCGGCAACATCATCCGCGAGATCGCGGAGTACGGCGCGGAGCAGGCGAAAAAGGGGGAGACCGTCTACAACTTCACCATCGGCTCCCCGAGCATCGACCCGCCAGGCATCGTCCGCGAGACGATGGAACGCTATCTGAACGCCGTCCCCGCGGCGAAGCTCTTTACCTACGCGCCCGCGGCGGGATACCCCGCCGTGCGGGAGAAGATCGCGGGGTATCTGACGAAGACCCACGGCGTCGATTACCGCGCGCAGGACGTGCTTGTGACCTGCGGCACATCCACCTGCCTCGCGGTGCTGACGCGGGTGCTGCTCTCCGGCGGCGGGCGGGCGATGGCGTTCGCGCCGTATTTCATGGACTACAAATACTATGCCGAAGCCGTCGGCTCGTCGCTGATCGAGTGCCCGACGGAGGCGGGGACGTTCCGCCTCGACCTCGCGGCGGCGGAGCGCGCGCTCGCGCCGGACGTGCAGATGCTCGTCGTGAACACGCCGAACAACCCCTCCGGCGTCGTGTTTTCGCGCGAGAGCCTGACGGGGCTCGCGGCGCTGCTCGAGCGCAAGCAGCGGGAGTACGCCCACCCGATCTACCTCGTCGCCGACGGGCCGTACCGCGAGCTGGTCTACGACGGTCTGGAGTCCGTGTTCCTGCCGGAGCTGTACAAAAACACCATTGACTGCTACTCGTTCAGCAAGGGCATGTCGCTCCCGGGCGAGCGCGTGGGCTTCATGGCGCTGCGCGCCGACATGGACGGGCACGACGACCTGCTTGCCGCCTGCATGGGCGTCATCCGCGCGTTCGGCTACATCTGCGTCTCGTCGATGTGGCAGCAGGTGGCGGCGGACTGCCTCGGCGCGACGAGCGACGTCGGCGTCTATCGGGCGAACCGCGACCTGCTCTACGGCGCGCTCACGGAGATGGGCTATGCCTGCGTGCATCCCGACGGCGCGTTCTATCTGTTCCTCAAGACGCCGGAGCCGGACGCGCAAGCCTTCTGCCGCCGCGCGATGCGGGAGAACCTGCTCATCGTCCCGGGCGACGCCTTCGGCACGCCCGGCTACGTCCGCGTGGCGTACTGCGTCGATCGCGGGACGATAGAGGGCTCGCTCCCGACGTGGGAAGCACTCGCGCGGGAATACGGGCTGAAATGAGAAAAAAGAAGACGCTTTCGCGTCTTCTTTTTTACGCCCTGACCCCGTAAGCGTCCATCGCGGCGAAGAGCCGTTCGCGGTTCGCCGCCGACATTTCGCACAGCGGCAGACGCAGCTCGCCGGAGCACAGTCCCAGCCGTGCGAGCGCGGTCTTGATCGGGATGGGGTTCACCTCGCAGAACAGCGCGCGGATGAGGTCGGTCATGCGAAGCTGCAAGACCCCCGCCTTGTGCAGGCTGCCCGATAGCGCGAGGCGCGTCAGCTCGCGCATTTCCGAGGGAATGAGGTTCGCCGCGGTGGAGATCACGCCCGCGCCGCCGAGCGCCATGACCGCCGCCGTGTCCTCGTCGTTGCCCGACCAGACGGTGAAGCCGTCGCCGCAGCGGTTGAGCGTGTCCTGTATGAGCGCGAAATTCCCGCTCGCCTCCTTGACGCCGTTGATATTCGGATGTTCGGACAGCGCGGCGTAGGTCTCGGCGGCGCATGACACGCCCGTGCGCGAGGGCACGTTGTAGAGGATGACGGGGATATGTACCGCGTCCGCGACGGCGGTATAGTGCGCGATCAGCCCCGACTGCGTCGCCTTGTTGTAGTACGGCGTGACGACGCGCGCGGCGTCCGCGCCCAGCGCCTCCGCCTCGCGCGCGAGCGCGACGGCGCGGGC
>JAFSZQ010000040.1 GCA_017458885.1 Oscillospiraceae bacterium | reverse complement strand
GTCATCACGCTCCTGGTCTTCGTCCCCTTCGCCTACTTCGTGCTCGGGGAAAAGATGCGGCTCGACTACCTCTGGGCGTTCCTCTGCCTCGTCGGCGCCGTCTACTTCGTCAACCGCGCGAAGCTCTGACCGCGGTCACGCTTTCCGCGGCGCCGGCGCGTCCTCGCCGACGCCGCGGACCAGGTTCGCGTACAGGGCGCCGCTGAGGTTGTGCCAGACGCTGAAGAGCGCGCCGGGAACCGCCGCGAGCGGGTAGGCGGCGAAGTGCATCGTCGCGAGCGAGACGGCGAGCCCCGAATTCTGCATGCCGACCTCGATCGCGAGCGTGCGCCGCCGCGCGGAGTCCATGCCGAAGAGACGCCCCACGGCGCCGCCGAGCGCCATGCCCAGGAGGTTGTGCGCGACGACCGCCGCCGCGATGGTGCCCGCGCAGTCGCGGATGCGTCCCGCGCCCGCCGCCACGACGCCCGCGACGATCACCGCGACCACGATGGACGAAAACGCGGGCATCGCGCGCCGGATTCGCGCGGCGAACGCGCCGAAGAACTCGTTCACCGCCACGCCGAGGACGATCGGGGCGATGACGATCTGCAGAATCGACAGCAGCATCGCCCAGCCGGAGACGTCCACCGTCCGGCCCGCGCAGAGCAGCACAAGCGCCGGCGTCAGCACCGGCGCGAGAAGCGTCGAGCAGGCGGTCATGGTCACCGAGAGCGCCACGTCGCCGCGCGCGAGGTAGGCGATGACGTTCGATGCCGTCCCGCCCGGGCATGCGCCGACGAGGATGACGCCGAGCGCGAGCTCGTCGGGCAGCGACAGCGCCCGTGCGATGCCGAGCGCCAAGAGCGGCATGACCGCGAACTGCGCGACCACGCCGACGATCACGTCGCGCGGGCGCCGGAGCACGAGCGCGAAGTCGCGTCCGCGCAGCGAGAGCCCCATGCCGAACATGACGGTCCCGAGGAGTTTGGGGACCCAGCTCGTCGGCACGGCCGCCTTCGTCGCCTCGGGCCACGCCATGGCCGCCGCGCCGGCCGCGATGACAAGCACGGCCATGCCGCGCGTGGCAAGGACGTCCACGCCGCGCGCCACGGCGCAGAACACCGCCGCGACGCCATGGAAACAGCGCGCCGCGCCGGAAAAGGAGGTTTTGGTTTTCGCGTTCATGACGCCACGGAAACAGCGCGCCGCGCTGGAAGAGCTGGATTGTGTTTTCTCGTTCATGGCGCCATGGGAACAGCGCGCCGCGCCGGAAGAGGTGGTTTTGGTTTTCTCGTTCATGCTGCAATCTCCGGAATCCCGGGCGCGCACATGATACCAGAAAACCGTGCCTCCGCATGCGCGTTTGCCTTGGTCGCATCTTCGTTTTCGCCCCCTCCTCAATCCTCCAAAACATCGCCTTCGAAGACCATTGGCCCCGCGGACCATCGCCTCCGACGAACACCGTCTCCAAAGAAGCTGCTCGCAAAATAACCGAATTCTTTCTTCTCTTTTACTTCTTTTCATGTTGACTATCAATTCCATATTTGATACCATTCGTCTTGCCCGCCCTCTTCGGGCTCCCCCCGCGTCTTCCACCGCCCGACCCGCTTCGCTCCACCGCCCATCCCCGCATCTCCCCACCTCCCGCCCCCCTTTCCGCCATGTCCTACGGACGCACCCCCCATCGCGGCCACGGCCGCCGCAAACCCGCCCACCGCTGGGCCGAGGACTATTCCTTCCTCGACCGCCGCGACCGCCACTGTCGCGACGACATCTACGATTTTCCCGACTGGTACTACATCAACGAGCACAGCCACGGCCCCTGGT
>JAFSZQ010000039.1 GCA_017458885.1 Oscillospiraceae bacterium | reverse complement strand
CGCAGCGCGCGTTCATGAACGAGGCGTTCCGCGTCTACACGCACGACGACGTGGTGGGCGCGGAGCTCGGCGGCGCGCTGAAGAATGTCGCGGCGCTGTGCTGCGGCATCGTGGACGGCTGCGCGCTCGGCGACAACGCCAAGGCGCTGCTGATGACCCGCGCGCTCGCGGAGATGGCGCGGCTGACGGAGAAGCTCGGCGGGCGGCGCGACACGCTGCTGGGACTCGCGGGCGTGGGCGACCTGATCGTCACCTGCACGTCGATGCACTCGCGCAACCACCGCGCGGGCATCCTGATCGGGCAGGGCAGGACGCCCGACGAGGCGGCGGCGGAGATCGGCGCGGTGGTCGAGGGCTGCTACGCCGCGCAAAGCGCGCGGGAGCTGGCGGACGAGTTCGGCGTCGATATGCCGATCTGCCGCGCGGTGTACGCCGTGCTCTACGAGGGCGCGGCGGTCGCGCCGGCAGTGCGCGCGCTGATGGGCAGGCAGGCGAGGCGCGAGAGCGACGGCTCGTGGAATTAAAAAAAAGCTGACGCTTTTGCGTCAGCTTTTTTTCATATCGTCCAGTCCCGCGCGCAGCGCGCGCAGCGCGTCGGGCAGGCGGGAGACGTTCTCCGCGCCCTGCTGCAGCTCCGATGCGACGTTCGCGCAGGTCGTGTCCGCCGCCGCGAGCAGCCGCTCGCACTGCGCGCGGCAGTCGCGCAGCAGCGCGTCCAGCTTTTCGCGCGTCTCCGCCTCGTAGGCGTCGGCGCGGCGATGCGCGGCGAGCTCCAGTTCGGCGAGGCTCGACTTGATGGCGGCGTACTCCTCCGCCTGCGGGCGCAGGCGCTCCGCCTCGGCGCGCAGCGCGTCCCGCTCGGTCACGGCGGCGTCCCGCTCCGCGCGCAGCGAATCCTGCTCGGCGTAGCTCTCGCGCAGCGTGACGGAGAGCTGGTCGCGCGTGCCTTCGGCGTCGGAGAGGCTGTCGCGCAGGGCGTGGTTTTCCTTCACCAGCTCGTCCACGTCCTTCTCCAGCGCCGCGATGCGCTCGTTCGCGGCGGCGGCGTTCTTCTCGATGTACTCCACCACGTCCTTGCGGTTGAACCCGCCGAACAGGGAAGCGCGGAACCGTTTCTCTTCCATAGCCTCACGTCCTCACCCGATTTTACTCTCTTTCCGCATGGTATCACAAACGGACGCCGTTGACAAGAGGGACTTCCATCCGTATAATGGAAGGCGAAGCGGCCCGAAGCCGGAGCGGCGGGGCGCGTCGGAAGGAGCGCGAGCATGAAAAGCTTTGACTACACGATCTCAGACCCCGCGGGCATCCACGCCCGTCCCGCCGGCGTCCTCGTCAAGGAGATCAAGAACTGGGGCGGGAGCGTCACCGTGACGAAGGACGGGAAAAGCGTGGACGCGCGCAAGCTCATGGCGCTGCTCGGCATGGGCGCGCGGGCGGGCGACGTCGTCACCGTCCGCGTCGAGGGCGAGGGCGAGGAGGAGATCGCCGCGAAGCTCGAGGAGTTTTGCAGGACGTATTTCTAAAGAGAACACAAAAAAGAGACGCTCAATCGGGCGTCTCTTTTTTCGCGGTGTCGAGGCTCTTGCCGAACACGAAGAACCGCTGGTAGAGGAACTCCGTGACGAAGTTCAGCAGCATATTGAGGATGGTCGCGACGTATTCGTTCCAGCCGAACGTCATCGTGTACACGTCCTCGAGCCAGCCGCTGAGCGGCAGGAACACCGCGTAGTAACACGCGACCTTGACCATCGCGACAGGCACGTTCGCGGCGGACTGGAACGTGAATTTGCGATTGAGCGTGAAGTTCCACAGCACCGAGAGCACGAGCGCAACGTCGTAGCTGACCCAGTAGGGCAGGCGCAGCAGCTCGTTGAGCAGCGCGAACGAACCCAGCTCGATCAGCCCCGCGCTCGCGGAAAAGAGCGTGAATTTCACGGCGCGCGCCAGTTCCTTTTTCTCCATCAGTTCCCCCTCCGTTTCCTGCCGTAGACCAGATGCTCCGCGAGCAGCCCCACGGGCAGCGCGGACGCGATGTCGATGACCGAATGCTGCTTGACGAACGCGGTGGAGAGCGAGATCAGCACCGCGCAGACCACGACGAACGCCTTCCACCAGCCCGGCGCGCGCCTGTCCTTGCACCACACGGACGCGATGCCGATCGAGTACGCCACGTGCAGCGACGGGCAGACGCCCGTCGGCGTGTCGAAGGCGTAGATGGCGAACATCAATCGGCAGAGGACGTTGTCGCGCGGCATGACGGCGGGGCGCAGGAGCTGGATGCTGGGGTAGAGGATGTAGACGAGCATCGCCGCGACCTGCGTGACGATGATGAATCGCTGCAGGTTTTTGAAGCTCTCCACGTCGTAGAGGAAGTAGTACAGCAGCGAGCCGACCAGCAGCACATACCAGAAGCAGTAGAAGACGGCGAAGTACTCGTTGAACGGGATCAGATCGTCCAGCGCGCTGTGGATGACGTGGCAGCGTTCGGGCGGGATCAGGTTCTCGGTGAGGAAGTAGAAGAGAAAGTATACGAGCCAGCCGCCCAGCAGCTTGACGTGGGCAAAGCGCGGCTCGTTCAGGCGCGAGAGCCGGAACTCGCGGTAATCGACGGTTGGTTTTGGTATCACGGGGCAGCCTCCTTGGGGACGTTCGTGGGATAGTCCCGCTTCGGGACGTTGGGGTAGGGCACGACCGTGTGCGGCGGGAGCGACACGGCGATGCCCGTGACCGCGTCCATCAGCGCGTCGCAGACGCGGCGGCGCTCCTGCTCGAGCGGCGCGTCGGGGTCGAACCAGATGGGCTCGCCGAGGTAGAGCGCCTTGAGCCGCGGCGCGACGTAGAGCGGCACGAAGGGCAGCGCCGCGCCGGTCTTTTTGTAATACAGCCGCGCGAGGTCGATGAAGCGGTCCTGAAAGTCACAGACGACGTGATTGTGCGGCGCGTCGTGCTCGGGGAAGATGATGATGCGCGCGCCGAGGCGCAGCTTTTCCACCGACTCGCGGAACGTGCGGATCACGCGGTTGTCATGGTACACGCCGATGACGCCAGCGTTGCGGAACACGCACAGCGCCAGCGGCACGACCAGATGGGACAGCAGCCGGTAGAACCAGCGGACGGCGCGCGGCTTGCGCCCCCAGAAGTCGCGGAAGGCGTAGTCCGCCACCTCGCCCTTGTGCATCATCTCGCCCGCGCACCAGATGTAACGCTCGCCGGGGAAGTACAGCTCGCAGGCGACGGGCCCGTTCGTCTTGGCGTGGTTCCCGACCACGACGCAGGCGCCGTCCGGCAGGTGCTCCGCGCCCACGACGGCGTATTTCGGGTAGAGCAGCCGCGCCAGCCCCTTGAGGAAGCGGAAGAACGGGGAGACGCGCCGCGCCTCGCCCTTGCCGACCCACAGCGCCGCCGCGCCCGCGAGAGCGAGATCGACGACGAGCGCGACGAGGAGCGGCACGGGGTCGCGCTCTTCGATGCTCGCGCCCATGACCGACCACACCGCGAGGTCCGCCGCCTTGCCGATGACGCTCGCCGCGAGGAAGGTCAGCGGCGGGACGCGCGCCGCGCCGCAGTACATACTGCCGAGGTCGAAGTTGATGACGTTGACGCAGCGCAGCGCCACGACGAACGCGAAGGGACTGCGGCTGCGGATCTGCTCAAAGCGCCGCAGCCGCGGGTGCTTCTCCCGCAGTTCGTCCGCCCGCGCCGCGCCGACGCCCCGCGCCAGCAGGTACGGGACCGCCGCCATGACCAGCGTGCCGCAGACGCCCGCGAGGAGCGCGACGGGCAGCGGGAACAGCACGCCGCCCGCGGCGTAGAGAAGACCGGCGTAGAACACGACGGACAGGCTCTTGAGCGCGAATAGCGCCATCAGCGCGAGAAACGCCGGCAGCGGATTTTCCGGCGTGTAGTGGAGGATGGCGTCGAGCGTGAAGTCGCGCCGATGCATCGCGGCGAGCGCGATGAGGACGAGCCACGCAAAAATCGCGGCAGCGCGCAGCGCGCGCCCCGCCGTCCGATGCCGCGTTTCCATGGCCTGCGCGCGCCCCCTCTCGACAAAATTCCAAACAGTCAGTATAGCAGTCTTTGGCGAAAAAAGATGAAGGAATTGTTAAATTTCCAGCACATACCGCTCGTAGGCGTTGATGACCGTCGTGCCGCCGCAGCGGAGCACGCGCGGCACGTCCGCGCCGTAGTTCCCGTGGACGTGTCCGTGGATGAAGTACCGCGGACGGAAGCGGTCGATCAGCAGGCGGAAGCAGCGAAAGCCGCGGTGCGGCAGGTCGTCCCCGTCGCCGACGCCGCGCGGCGGGGCGTGCGTCAGCACCACGTCCACGCCGCCCGCGCGCAGCAGCGCGGGATAGAGCCGCATCAGCCGCCGCAGCATCTCGCGCTCGCCGTACTGGTGCGCGCCGCCGTTGTAGCACGCGCTCCCGCCGAGGCCGAGGATGCGCAGCCCGTTCACCGTCACGAGCCTGTCCTCGATGCAGTCGCAGCCCTCGGGTGGGCGCGCGGCGTAGCCGCCGTCGTGGTTGCCGTGGACGTACAGCAGCGGCGCGCGCCCCATCGTCACGAGGAACGAGAGATAGTCCGCGTCCAGATCGCCGCAGGAGAGGATCAGGTCGATCCCGTCCAGCCGCCCGGGGCGGTAGTAATCCCAGAGGTACTTGCTCTCCGTGTCGGCGAGCAGCAGGAGCTTCATCGCGGCGTCCCTCCTATAAGATAGCGTCCGTCTTCTCCGGCGGGATCGCGTCGCGGTACAGCCCCTGGAGCCGCACGATGCCCCGCGCCATCGGCAGCAGCTCGCCGTAGTCGGGGATGCAGCCCTCGACGTTCTCCGCCAGCCAGTCCATGTAGAGGATCTCCTCCGGCGGGAAGAAGTGCGTCCCGTCGCTGCGGAGCGTCCCGTCCTGCGAGCGCACGGCGCGCCCGAACGGCAGGATCGACCCGTCGGCGATGCCGCGGCAGAGCAGCGCGGCAAGCTGGCGCGTGCCTGCGGGGAGCGCGTCGCCGGTCAGCACGCCCACCGCGCCGCTGCGCATCCCCCACCAGTAGCTCACCGCGCGGTCGCCGCCGGTGCTCATCGCGTCGAGCCGTCCGTCCAGCACGCCGCAAACCAGCTTTTCGTACACCCTGCCCCAGTGCCAGTAGGGCGAGGCAAGGGCGCGCCAGCCGCCGTCCGCCGCTTCGCACAGGCCCCACGGCTCCGTCATGCGGTCGGGCGCCGGTACGTCGCGGTTGGACACGAGGCGCGCGCCCTGCGCGGCGAGCGTATCCATCGCGCGCTCGTCCACGCACGACCACGCGAGGCGTATCCGCGCGTTTGGGTTCGTGAGCTGCGCGCCGAGGGCAAAGGCGTTGATCGCGGCGGGCACGCCGAGGATCGGGTTGCTCGCGACGTAGCCGATGACGCCGTCGGGGCAGAGCGCGCCGGCGATGGCGCCGGTGACGAACTTGCCCTCGTAGATGCGGCTGTAGTAGGTGCGCACGCCCGTGTAGGGCATCGAGATCGAGCAACTGAACACCCGCACGTCGGGGTGCGCGGCGGCGGTGGCGCGGCACGCGCCGATGAGCGAGGGCGTCGTGCCGAACACGACGCGCGCGCCGTCGCGGATCGCCGCCTCCATCGCGGCGGCGCCGTCCGTCACGCCGTAGCAGGCGCGGCAGCTCACGCGGGAGCCGAGCGTCGCCTCGACGTATTGGCGTCCGAGCTCGTGGGCGCGCGCCCAGTCGCTCTCCTCGGGCAGGCGGTCGCTCACAAAGGCGAGCGCGAGCTTCGACGGGGCGACCGTGTTCGCGATACGGCGCAGCAGATTGGGCGCGCCGTCCGGCTCCTGCGCCTCCGTGCTGACGGAGACGGGGTCGTTCTGCGCGGCGACGTCCGCCCACACGGCGGCAAGCGCCTTTTGAAGCTCCGCGGCGGACATCGCCTTGAGCGCCGCGAAGTGATGCAGCTTCAAAAACACCAGCAGCGCGTCCGCCACGGTGACGCCCAGCGTGTCGCCGCCGAGCCTGTTGAACGCGGTCTCGAACGCGAGATAGCCCGTGAGGAAGCTCCGGCGCTCCGCCTCCGTCCAGACCTGCTCCGGCTCGCGCCCCAGCGCCGCCTGCAATTTGGCGAAGCGCCCCGCGCGGCTGAACGACACCTCGTACAGCCCCGTCAGCCGGTAGGCGTGCATGAAGTCGTAGTACGCGCGGATGGCGGGGTCGTCCGACCACGCCGGCACGACGCGCGTGACGTAGGCGGGGATGGACGGCGCGCCGTAGCTCTTGAGCACGCTCACGCGCTTGTTGCCCTCCTGCACATAGAACCTGCCGAGGTACTCGCAGCAGCGCGCGGGCTCGCGGATGCCCTCGTCGTCCAAGTGCGCGGCGCAAAGCTCGATCCACTTTGTCGCGAACTCGCTGTCGGCGGGCATGAGGGGCATGAAATCGGCGGCGAAGGCGCTGCGCCGCCCCTGCGCCTTGACGCCGACGACGCGGTTCGCGGGGATGTCCAGCAGCCCCAGGTCGACTTCTCCGGCGGTCATCGCGTCGTCGAGGATCTCGTCGAGCGCCTGCGGGTAGGGGTACAGCCCGCGCACCACGCGGTTTTTATAGGTCTTGCGTCCCAGCTTCAGCGCCTCGAGGTACTGCTGGGCAGCCTCCTGTCTGTTCATAGGGTTCCCTCCTTGGGGGTGGTTGGCTCCAGTTTACACGATGGCGGCGGGGAAAGCAATCAGAAAAACTTTTGCAAAGCGCGCGCGAGGAAATGCAAAAAAAGATTGACTTGACCGAAAAAGTGTGTTATAGTGCGCCTTGGCTGTTGAGCCGCGCTGGATTAGCTCAGCTGGTAGAGCGCCTGATTCGTAATCATGAGGTCGTCGGTTCAAATCCGACATCCAGCTCCAAAAAAGAAAGACGCCTTACGGCGTCTTTTTTTTGGTGCGGGTAACAGGATTTGAACCTGCACGGTCGCCCACCGGAACCTAAATCCGGCGCGTCTGCCAATTCCGCCATACCCGCGCGACGCAACCAGTCTACCACAGATCGCCGCGCGCCACAAGCGCGAAATTTGTGTTGCAAACCGTCGGGGCGCTCCCTATAATAAAAGCGACAGTCAACGGAAAGGGGGCGGCGCGATGGCGCGGGAGCTGGCGTTTTACGAGCAGGCGGAGCGCAGCATCGTCAAAAAATACCGGCGCGAGCTGTGGACGCCGTTCATCACCGCCGTGCAGCGATACGCGCTGGTGGAGAAGGGCGACAGGATCGCCGTCTGCGTCTCCGGCGGGAAGGATTCCATGCTGCTCGCGAAGCTCATGCAGGAGCTTGCGCGCCACGGGCATACGCCGTTCGAGGCGGTCTACCTCTGCATGGACCCGGGCTACAGCGCCGCGAACCGCGCGCGCATCGAGGAGAACGCGGACAAGCTCCGCGTCCCGCTCACGATCTTTGAAAGCGACGTGTTTGCCGTCGCCAACGCGCAGGCGCGTTCCGCGTGCTACCTCTGCGCGAAGATGCGCCGCGGGCACCTCTACGCGAAAGCCCGCGAGCTGGGCTGCAACAAGATCGCGCTCGGACACCACTTCAACGACGTCATCGAGACGACCGTCATGGGGATGCTCTGGAGCGGACAGCTTCAGGCGATGCCGCCGAAGCTGCACAGCCAGAACTTCCCCGGCATGGAGCTAATCCGCCCGCTCTACCGCGTGCACGAGGACGACGTCATCGCGTGGGCGCGGCATCACGATCTGGCGTTCCTCCAGTGCGCCTGCCGCTTCACGGAGGCGAGCGCGCACAACGAGCGCCTCAGCAAGCGCAAGGAGGTCAAGGCGCTGCTCCGCTCGCTGCGCGCGCAGAACCCGAACGTCGAGAAGAGCGTGTTCAACGCCATCCACACGGTCAACATCGACACCTTCCCGGGCTGGAAGTCGGGCGGCGAGGTTCATACGTTTTTGGAAAATTATGAAAATTTTGAATAGAAAAATCGAAAACGGTATGGTAAAATTATTCGGTTGTGGAAAAATCCACATATCTACGACGGGAGGACATACCATGAGCAGCACAGAGAGATACGTCGGCACCGTTTCCCGCGGCATCCGATGCCCCATCATCCGCAAGGGGGACGACATCGCCGCCATCGTCACGAAGAGCGTTTTGGAGGCCGCAAAGGGGGAGGGCTTCGCGCTGCGCGACCGCGACGTGATCGCCGTCACCGAGTCCGTCGTCGCGCGCTCGCAGGGCAACTACGCCACGGTGGACGACATCGCCGCCGACGTGCGCGCAAAGCTCGGCGGCGGCACGGTCGGCGTCGTGTTCCCGATCCTCTCCCGCAACCGCTTCGCCATCCTGCTGCGCGGCATCGCCAAGGGCTGCAAGAAGGTCGTCATTCAGTTGAGCTACCCGTCCGACGAGGTCGGCAACGCGCTCGTGAGCCTCGACGCGGTGGATGCGGCGGGCGTCGACCCGTACCGCGACGTGCTCAGCGCGGCGCGCTTCACGGAGCTGTTCGGCGAGCCGAAGCACGAGTTCACCGGCGTCAACTACGTCGCCTACTACACCGAGCTGGTCGAGGGCTGCGGCGCGGCGTGCGAGATCGTCTTCGCCAACCATGCGACGGACATCCTGAAGTACGCCGACCACGTCATCGCCGCCGACATCCACTCCCGCGCGCGCACAAAACGGCTGCTCAAGGCGGCGGGCGCGAAGGCGGTCTACGGGCTGGACGAGCTGCTGACCGCGAGCGTGAACGGCAGCGGCTGCAACGAGAAGTACGGCCTGCTCGGCTCGAACAAGGCGAGCGAGGACACCGTGAAGCTGTTTCCGCGCGACTGCCAGGGCGTCGTGGAGAATATCCAGAAGAACATCCTCGCCGCCACGGGCGCGAAGGTCGAGGTCATGGTCTACGGCGACGGCGCGTTCAAAGACCCGCAGGGCAAAATTTGGGAGCTTGCCGACCCCGTCACCTCCCCCGCGTACACGAGCGGGCTGGTCGGCACGCCGAACGAGCTGAAGCTCAAGTACCTCGCGGATGACAAGTACAAAGACTTGTCAGGCGAGGCGCTGCGCGACGCCATCAGCGCGGACATCCGCGCGAAGCAGGGCGCGCTGGTCGGCAAGATGGCGAGCGAGGGCACGACCCCGCGCCAGCTCACCGACCTGATCGCGTCGCTGTGCGACCTGACGAGCGGCAGCGGCGACAAGGGCACGCCCGTCGTGCTGGTGCAGGGGTATTTCGACAATTACACCAACTGATCGTTTCAGCGAAGGAGGCGACGCGGTATGCAGCGACCGCTTGCGGACGAGATACGCCCGCGGTCTCTCGACGAGGTCGTGGGGCAGAAGCACCTGATCGGCAGCGGCGGTATGCTGCGCCGCCTCATCGAGTCCGGCACGAGCGCGAACATGATCTTCTACGGCCCCTCCGGCACGGGGAAGACCACCATCGCGAACATCATCGCCGCGCGCACGAACAAGACGCTGCACAAGCTCAACGCCACCACCGCGTCGCTCTCCGACGTCAAGGACATCATCGCGGACGTGGGCACGTTCATGGCGCCGGGCGGCGTACTGCTCTACCTCGACGAGATACAGTACTTCAACAAAAAGCAGCAGCAGAGCCTGCTGGAGTTCATGGAAAACGGCTCCATCACGCTCATCGCCTCTACGACTGAGAATCCGTATTTCTACGTCTACGGCGCGCTGCTCTCGCGCTCGACGGTGTTCGAGTTCAAGTCCGTCCCGCCCGAGGAGACGCTCCCCGCCGTGCTGCGCGCGCTGAACATCCTCAAGGAGCGCAGCGAGCTGCCGCTGACGTGGGAGGACGGCGTGCCCGAGCAGCTCGCGACGAGCTGCGGCGGCGACGTGCGCAAGTCCATCAACGCCTGCGAGCTGCTCTATGCCTCGGCGGAGCCGAAGCGCGGCAAGCTCAAGCTGACAAGGGAAGACGCCTTACAGCTCGCCCAGCGCAGCGCGATGCGCTACGACAAGGGCGGCGACGCGATGTACGACTGCGCGAGCGCGCTGATGAAGTCCCTGCGCGGGAGCGACCCCGACGCGGCGCTGCACTATCTCGCGCGGTTTCTGGAGGCGGGCGACCTCATCACGCCCTGCCGCAGATTGCTCTGCTCCGCGAGCGAGGACGTGGGTCTCGCGTACCCGCAGGCGGTCGCCATCGTGAAAGCCTGCGTCGATACCGCGATGCAGCTCGGGCTGCCCGAAGCGCAGCTCCCGCTGGCGCAGGCGGCGATATTGCTTGCCACCGCGCCGAAGTCGAACAGCGTGGTCGAAGCCATCGGCGCGGCGCGCGCGGACGTGAAGGCGGGGCGCACGGGCGACGTGCCGCGGCAGCTCCAGAACGTCCACGCCGACACGACGGGCATGGACAACCGCCAGAATTACAAGTACCCGCACGATTACCCGAACCACTATGTCGCGCAGCAGTACCTGCCCGACGCGATCAAGGACGCGCGCTATTACCGCTACGGCGACAACAAGACCGAACAGGCGGCGGCGCGCTACTGGGAGAAGATCAAGCATACGCCGAAGGAGGGGGAGGCATGAGCAGAAAGACCCGCATCGTGGCGATCGTTCTGGTCGCGGTGATGGTGCTGTCGTTTGTGGCAAGCATGGTGCTGCCATACTTGTGAGGGGTGTGACCTGAAACCAGTTCTTTCCTTTTCTTGAAAGGAAAGAACCGTTTTCAGACTTCCAAAGAAAGGAAAACGCTTTTGGGCAGTGCCGCGAAAGCGTTTTCCTTTTTTGGCTTGAAGAATATACGCTGTTTTCGTAACTTCACTGACTTCGCCACGATTGCCGCCTCCGGCGGCGCGATGGTTCTGTGTGTCCAACTGCTTGCGTCGCTCCGTTTTGCTGTTTTCACAATTGTCGAATAAGGGGTGGCAAATGCCAATTGGCACGGGCAAACCCGCGTCGTGTAGACGCGATAGCCGAAAAGTCATAGGAAATGTTGCCGATAAGCGTCTTTCTCTCTACGGAAGTCTGAAACCGCCTCCGCGCGACCGGAGGCGCGCATCCCCGATTTCGCGCGATGTCTCGCCCCTGACAGGCTATACTTGTCCTCGGGTGAAGCACATTGATCGTCTATTGGGACCTCGTGGCGCTGTGGAACTTTGCGCTCGATTACTTATTGCTGCTCGGCGCGGCGCGGCTCGCGGGGCGGGGATTCCGCCGCGTCCGGCTCGCGCTCGGCGCGGCGCTGGGGGCGGCGTATG
>JAFSZQ010000038.1 GCA_017458885.1 Oscillospiraceae bacterium | reverse complement strand
TCGTCAGCGCCGCGATGCGGCGGTAGACGTCCATCCGCTGCTCCGGCGAGGGGATGTACGTCTCCGGCAGGTTCGCGGACACGGTCAGGTCGGCGGTGCAGTCGCCGCGCTTCGGCTTCTTCTCGCCGCGCTCCTCCAGCACCGCCTCCTCCAAGAGCTGCAAATACATATCGTAGCCCACCGACATCATGTAGCCCGACTGCTCCGGCCCCAGCAGGTTGCCCGCGCCGCGGATCTCCAGATCGCGCATCGCGATGCGGAAGCCCGAGCCGAACTCCGCGTACTCGCGGATGGCGGTCAGGCGCTTGGCGGCGACCTCGGTGAGTATCTTGCCCGGGCGGTAGGTCATGTAGGCGTACGCCCTGCGCGGGCTGCGCCCGATGCGCCCGCGGAGCTGGTGGAGCTGCGCAAGCCCCAGGCGGTCGGCGTCCTCGATGACGAGCGTGTTGACGTTCGGGATGTCGATGCCCGTCTCGATGATGGTCGAGCACACGAGCACCTGCACCGCGCCGCTCTCCATGTCCTGCATCACGCTTGAGAGCGCGCGCTCGTCCAGCTTGCCGTGCGCGACGGCGACGCCGACGTCCGCGCCCAGCAGCTCACGCAATTGCGCGGCGCAGCGGTCGATGGTCTCCACGCGGTTGTGCAGGTAGTACACCTGCCCGCCGCGCGCAAGCTCGCGGCGGATCGCGTCGCCGACGACCGCCCAATCGTGCTCGAGCACATAGGTCTGCACGGGCTGCCGCCCGTCGGGCGGCTGCTCGATGGTGGACATATCGCGCAGACCCGAGAGCGCCATATTGAGCGTGCGCGGGATGGGCGTCGCGGTCAGCGTCAGCGTGTCCACCTGCCGCGCCAGCTCGCGCAACCGCTCCTTGTGCGTCACGCCGAAACGCTGCTCCTCGTCGATGATCAGCAGCCCCAAGTCCTTGAACTTCATCTTCTTTTGCAGCAGCGTGTGCGTGCCGATCAGCAGATCGACGCGCCCCTCCGCGGCGTCGCGCAGGATGCGCGTTTTCTCCGCCGCCGTCTTGAAGCGGGAGAGCGCCTCGATGCGCACGGGGAACGAGCGGAAGCGCGCGAGCGCCGTGGCGTAGTGCTGCTGGGCGAGCACCGTCGTCGGCACGAGCAGCGCCGCTTGCTTGCCGTCGAGGATGCACTTCATCGCGGCGCGCAGCGCGACCTCGGTCTTGCCGTAGCCCACGTCGCCGCAGAGCAGGCGGTCCATCGGCGTCCGCCGTTCCATGTCCGCCTTGATCTCCGCCGCCGCGCGGAGCTGGTCGTCCGTCTCGGCGTAGTCGAACGCGTCCTCGAACTCGCGCTGCCACGGCGAGTCGGGCGAGAACGCGAACCCGGGCCGCCGCTGGCGCTCGGCGTAGAGCGCGATCAGCCCCTTGGCGAGGTCTTTCGCCGCCGCCTTCGCCTTCGATTTCGCGCGCGCCCAGTCCGTGCCGCCGAGCTTCGAGAGTTTGACCCGCGCACGCCCGTCCTCGTCCTGACCGCCGCCGATGTATTTGGAGACGAGGTCGAGCTGCGTCGCGGGGACGTAGAGGCTGTCGCTGCCCGCGTAGGCGATCTTGACGTAGTCCTTGTCCACGCCGTCCACGCGCAGGCGCTCGATGCCGACGAAGCGCCCGATGCCGTGGTGGACGTGCACGACGAGGTCGCCCGCCGACAGGTCGTTGTAGGATTGCAGCTTTTGGCGGTTGGTGTCGTCCTTCTTTTTGCGCGCGGCGGTCTTCTTGCCCGCCGTCGGCGTCGTGAGCTGCCCCTCGGTCAGGATCGCGAGCTTCCATTGCGGCAGCTCGCTGCCCGCCGAGAGCGCGCCGAGACCCACCGCGACCTCGCCCGCGCGCGGCGGCGTTTCGTTTTTGAAGTCCGCGCGTGCGGAAACGCCGCGATCCTCGAGCAGGCGCAGGAGGTTCTTCGCCCGCGTCTCGTTGCCGCAGAGCACCAGCACGCCGAAGCCCGCGCCCAAGTAGTGCCGCATATCCGCCGCCGCGGTCTCGAGGCTCCCGCCGTAGGACGGGAGCTGCTTGACGTTCATCGACAGCAGCGTTTTGGGCGCGAGCAGGTCGCGCGAGGTCGGCAGCGCGTCGAGCTGTGCCGTCGGGAACGCGCGCAGCCGCTCGCACAGCGCCTCGGCGGAGAGCGCGACCTCCGCGAACGCGCCCGCGAGCTCGCCCGTCTCGATCAGCGGCGCCGCGTCCTGCGCGAGCTCCCAGAGGAAGCCCTTCGCCCGCTCCGCGACGCGCGCGCCGTCGCTCACGCACACCAGCGCGTCCGGCGCGAAGTAGTCGAGCGCCGTCACCGCCGTCGGGTAGCAGGCGGTCAAATACCGATCCATGCCGCCGACGGGCAGGCGCTGGGAAAACCGCTCCCGATCCGCGCGGAGCGTCGCCGCCGCCCGATCCGCGCCTTTTTTTGCAAGCTGCCGCTCCGCGTTCTCAAGGCGCGCGAAAAACGCGTCGCGCCCGCCCTCGGCGGCGTCGGGCAGCGCCTCCGCGGCGGGGAGGACGGTCAGCGACCTGACGTTCTTCACGCGCCGTTGGGTCGTCACGTCGAACGCGCCCATCGCGTCGATCTCGTCGTCGAAAAATTCGACGCGCACGGGTTCCGCGAGCGGCGACCAAATGTCGAGTATCCCCCCGCGCGCGGAAAACTGCCCCACGCCCTCGACCTGTTCGGCGCGCGCGTAGCCGCTCGCGACCAGCCGCCGCGCGAGCGCGTTCAGGTCGTGCCGCTGCCCGATCTTCAGCGTCAGCGCCGCGTCGCGCAGGGCGCTTGGCGGCAGCGTGCGCTGCATCGCGCCGTCCACCGTCGCGACGAGCACGGGGGCCTTGCCCGACGCGAGCGCGTAAAACGCGCCGAGACGCTGCTGCTCGAAGCCGTGCGAGGCGTAGACGCGGTCGCGGAGTTGCCACTCGCGGGCAAACAGCAGCGCGGGCTCCGCGCCCGTCAGCGCCAGCAGGTCGCCCGCCATGCGCCGCGCCTCGCCCTCGTCGGCGCAGAGCAGCACAAGAGGGCGCTGCATCGAAAGACGCAGCGCCGCGGCAGCCATCGCGCGGTGCACGGGCGAGAGTCCGGAGACCGTCGCGGGGCAGCGCCCCGCTTCGACCGCCTCCGCCAGCTCCCGCAGCTCCGGCAGGCTCGCTATGTAGTTGCAAAGTTGGAACAGATCAGCCATTGTAACGGTTTTGGGCCTCCGTGACGCCGTGTTCCACGACGCACTCCGCCGCGTCCAGCGCGCGGTCGAGCGCCGCGTCTACGGTCTTGCGCTCCGAGGCGGAGAAGCCGCCCACGACCCAGTCCGCCATGTCGTATGCGGGATCCGGCGGCGCGCCGACGCCGACTTTGACACGCGGAAATTGATCCGTGCCGAGGTGGGAAATGATATTTTTCAGCCCGTTGTGCCCGCCGGCGGAGCCGCCGCCGCGCACGCGCACCTTGCCCAGCGGCAGCGACACGTCGTCCGAGATGACCAGCACGCGCTCCGGCGGGGTTTTGTAAAACCGCGCCGCCTCGCCGACGGCTTCGCCGGAGAGGTTCATGTACGTCTGCGGC
Source organism: Oscillospiraceae bacterium (assembly GCA_017458885.1). Taxonomy (GTDB): domain Bacteria; phylum Bacillota; class Clostridia; order Oscillospirales; family Oscillospiraceae; genus Hominicoprocola. The sequence goes on along the minus strand of JAFSZQ010000038.1, from coordinate 645 downwards.
AGCATCAGCAGCGTCTTTTTGCCGCCGAAGTCGATGATCTCGGTCAGCGCGCGAAAGCGCAGGCGGTTGCACTTGAGGTCGCGCTTCTCGATGAGCCGGTCGGCGGCGAGGAAGCCGATGTTGTGGCGGGTGTTCTCATAGCGCCTGCCATAGTTGCCCAGGCAGACCAACAGCCATTCTACGCCGCCCGCGGCGGATTTTTTGCCGAAAAACATCGCCCGTCAGTTGAACAGCTTCGCGATCGAGATCTCCTGATACGTCCGCTCGATCGCCTCCGCGAACATCGGCGCGACGGTCAGATATTTGATGCGCGCGCGCTGGGCTTCGGGGTGGGCGGGGATCGTGTCCAGCAGCGCCAGCTCCTCGATGTTGCTCTTCTCCAGCCGGTCGATGGCGGGGCCGGAGAGCACGCCGTGGCTCGCGCAGGCGTAGACCTTGTTCGCGCCGCCGATCTCGATGATCGCCTTCGCCGCGCCGCAGAGCGACCCCGCCGTGTCCACCATGTCGTCGAAGAGGATGCAGTCCTTGCCCTTCACGTCGCCGATGACGTGCATGACCTCGCTCAAGTTCGCCTTGGGGCGGCGCTTGTCCACGATGGCGAGCCCCATGTGCAGCTTCTGCGCGAACGCGCGCGAGCGCGCGACG
>JAFSZQ010000037.1 GCA_017458885.1 Oscillospiraceae bacterium | reverse complement strand
GATATCCGTGACGAAAATGTCCTTCACCGCGGGGATCAGATAGGTCTTCTCCGGCCCCTTGACGCGGTAGAGCTTGTGGGCGGGATAGGTCAGCACCTCGGCGACGGTGCCGACGTAGGTGTGCGGGAAATAGTTGAACACGTTCATGCCGACGATCTCCTCGTCAAAGTACTCCCCCTTGGGCAGGCGTACGTCCTCGCGCCGGATGGACAGCACCTTGGTCTTGAGCGCTGCCGCGGCGTCCATGTCCGTGATCTCCGGCAGCGTCATCAATACCATCTCGCCGTGGACGCGCTTCGACAGTGGGCGAAACGGCGTGCCGTCCATGTAGAACGTCTTGAACGTACACAGGCGCTCGGCGCTGACGTCCCAGGGCTGCACCTTGACCTCGCCGCGCACGCCGTGGGTGTTGACGATCTGTCCCACCTCGATAAACTCCGGCGCCGGCGTGGGCGCGGGGGCTTTGTCAAATAGACCCATAGTAGCTCCTTTATGGCAAAAGCGGCTCAAACGAGCCGCTTTTGCGCGTCAATCAACAATATCAACGGAAACCTTGACGCCGGTGCGCTGGGCGTAGGAGCGCATGATCGTGCGGATCTCCTTGGCAATGCGGCCCTGACGGCCGATGACCTTGCCCATGTCGTCGGGGTTGACGCGCAGCTCCAGCGTGAGTTCGTCCGTACCCTGCACCTCCGTGACCGTCACGTCGTCTGGATGTTCAACCAGGCTGCGGGCGATGTAGAGCAGCAAGTCCTTCATATTCTGAACGACCCCCGCTTTAGTTGAGCGCGCCGACTCTCTTCAGAAGCGCGCGGACGGTCTCGGTGGGCTGAGCGCCGGTCTTGATCCACTCAAGAGCGCGATCGGTGTCGATCTTGATCTCAGCGGGGCTGACGCAGGGATTGTAGGTGCCCAGCTCCTCGATGAAGCGGCCGTCGCGGGGATAGCGGCTGTCAGCGACGACGACGCGATAGTAAGGGGCCTTTTTGGCGCCCATTCTGCGAAGACGAATCTTAACCATGGTGAATTTCCTCCAAATATAATGTGTTTTTTTTTTGATAAAATGCTTGGCATTGAATCAACGATATTATCTCAGGCGCTTTTTGCGGCCGAAGCCGTGCATGCGGCCGCCTCCGCCGCCGAGGCCCGGGAACCCGCCGAGGCCCTTGGGCAGCTTGCCGCTGGAGAGCTGTTTGGTAAGCTGCTGCATCATCTCGAACTGCTTTAAAAGCCGATTGACGTCCACCACCTCGAGGCCGCAGCCCGCCGCGATGCGCTTTTTGCGGCTGGGGCCGATCACCTTGGGATTCTCCCGCTCTTCCGGGGTCATGGAAAGGATGATGGCCTCGGTGTGCGCCATCATCTTCGGGTCGATCTCCGTGGACTGCATCTGCTTGCCCAGCTGTCCCGGCATCATGTCCGCGATCTGGCTCAGATCGCCCATTTTCTTGAGCTGAACGAGCTGATCGTAGTAATCCTGAAGCGTGAAGCGGTTCTTGCGGATCTTCTCCTCCAGCTTCTTCGCCTGCTCCTCGTCAAAGGTCTGCTCCGCCTTCTCGATGAGCGACAGCACGTCGCCCATACCGAGGATGCGGGAGGCCATGCGATCGGGGTGGAAGGGCTCGATCATGTCGAGCTTTTCACCGGTGCCGATGAACTTGATGGGCTTGCCCGTCGCCGCGCGGATCGAGAGCGCCGCGCCGCCGCGGGCGTCGCCGTCGAGCTTCGTCAGCAGCACGCCGTCGATGCCGAGCGCCTCGTCAAAGGCTTTGGCGGCGGTGACCGCGTCCTGACCGGTCATCGCGTCCACAACCAGCAGGATCTCGCTGGGCTTGACCGCCGCCTTGATCCGCTTCAGCTCGTCCATCAGCGTCTCGTCGATGTGGAGCCGTCCGGCGGTGTCGAGCAGCACGACGTCGTTGCCGTGGTCACGGGCGTGGCGCACCGCCTCCTGCGCGATCCGCACGGGGTCGCCCTGCCCCATCTCGAACACGGGCAGGCCGAGCTGGGCGCCCACGACCTGCAGCTGCGTGATCGCCGCGGGGCGGTACACGTCGCACGCGACGAGCAGCGGGCGCTTGCCCTGCTGCGAGCGGAGCAGCCCCGCGAGCTTGGCGACGTTCGTCGTCTTGCCCGCGCCCTGCAAGCCAACCATCATCACGACGCTCGGCGGCTGGGATGCGTAGGCGATGTGCGCGTTCGCGCCGCCCATGAGCGCCGTCAGCTCGTCGCTGACGATCTTGACGACCTGCTGCGCGGGGGTCAGGCTGTCCAGCACGTCCGCGCCCATGGCTTTTTCGCTGACGCGCGCGACGAAATCCTTGACGACGGGATAGCTCACGTCGGCTTCGAGCAGCGCCATGCGCATCTCGCGCATCGCGACGCGGACGTCCTCCTCGGTCACGCGCCCCTTGCCGCGCAGGCTCTTGAAGACCGCGTTGAGTTTTTCGGAAAGTCCCTCAAACGCCATAAGTACTCGTCACTCCTTGAGCGCCGCCGCCTCGTTCCCGATGACGGCGCACAACTCGTCGAGGCGCTTGTCCTCGAACAGACGGCGGTTCAGCTTGCGAAGCTCTTCGAGCGCGCTCTCGATCGCCTCGACGTGCGGCGCGAGCTGCATGAACCGCTTGACGAGCCCCGTCTTGTCCTCGATCTCGGTCATGTACGCCTCGGCACGGACGATCACGTCGCGCACGCCCTGGCGGGAGATGCCGTAGTTCTCCGCGATCTCGGAAAGCGACAGGTCTTCGTCGTAGTAGAGCTGGTAAAACTCCTTTTGTCTCTCTGTCAGAAGTTCCCCGTAAAAGTCGAAGAGCATGGTCATGCGGAACGTCTGGTTCTTCACAGGGATCCCCTCCTCGGTGAGATTTTGTGTAAAGTGGTATCGCTTTACAACAAAAGCCAGTTTACCTCATTGCGCATGAAAAGTCAAGGGAAATTTGTCAAAAACCGCGGACAAACAAAAAAGCGGCTCTCGCCGCTTTTTTGTTCGCTTATCCCGCGTAGGGCCGATCGCTCTCAAGGTAGATGCCGCGCGCCTCGCTCCAGCCGACGTTGAAGCCCAGCGCCTTGCCCACGTCGCGCAGCTTGAAATATGTGTAGCCGCCGCCCTTGCTGTCGGTCAGCACGATGCCCGCGAGCTCCGCCGCCGCGCCGTCGAGCAGCACCGCCGCGGTGTTCTCCTGGTAGCTCCGGTCGCCCGAGAACGGCGTCGTCATCTCGCTGCCGTTCGCGGCGTAGGCGGTCTTCGACGTGACGGTCACGGCGTTCGCCGCCTCGTCCCAGCCGACGTTGAACCGCGCCGTCGTGTCATTCAGCAGGCTCGCGAGGTCGCGCAGCTTGACGTAGTTCGTCTCGCCGCCCTTGCCGTCCTTGAGCGCGTAGGCGGGCAGCGTCACGCTCTTGCCGTCCAGCTCGATCGTCTGGGAACGCTCGTACGCCGTGCCGCCCTTCGCGGGCGCAGGCGGCGTCGCGGGCGCGGCGGACGCGGCTCCGGCAACGCGCAGGGAGAACGTCTCCTGCCCCGCCGTCACGCCGCCGGCGTAGAACGAGGTCACCGTCACCTCCACGGTCTGCCCGCGGTAGGCGGAGAAGTCCGCCGTGATCTGGAACGGCGCGGCGTAGACGTCGCCGAGCTTGGCGCCGTTGATCGCGTAGCGCACGGCGGCAATGGGCTTGACGCCCTTGACGTAGCCGCACAGGGTCACGCTTCCGTCGGGGACGGCGGAGCCGGACGCCAGACGCCCATAGTACACCGGCGCTGCCGCCGCCTTCACGGACGCCAGCACGCTGGGACTGCCCGTCAGCGCGTCGCGGTAGGCGTTCATCACCGTCTGGTTGGCGGTGAGGTAGTCGTACACGTTGTCGCCCACCTCGTCGTGTCCGCCGAACCAGACCATGAGCTTCACGTTCGGATAGCGGATCGGCAGATAGAGGAACAGATCCTTGAGCTGCCGCACGGCGAAGTCGGTGAGGTCGACGCCGCCGACGGTGGCGAGGCAGACCGCGCCCTCGGTGATCATGATGGGCTTGCGGTCCCCGTACTGGGAGTAGAGGTAGTCCATCTCGTCGATCCAGCGGCGGTTGTCCTCGTTCTGCCCCAGCGGGTCAAGCTCGGGGCTGTAGCTCATGTAGAGCGAGATGCCCACGAAGTCCACATAGGCGTCGCCGGGGTAGTAGTCGTTGATGTTGTAGCTGGGGTAGTAGTTCGGCGCCCAGACCATCGCCGCCGACGGCGCGTAGGTGTGCACCGCGTCCGCGACCGTGCGGAACGCCTTGATGTACTCCTGCGTGTTCTCGGTGAACCAGGAGTTGCCGCCGGAGGCGTCGTTCATCTCGCCGGCAAAGCGGACGTAGAACTGCACGCCGCTGCTCTCCATCGCCTGTGCCAGTTCGCGGAGGTAGCCGTCGCCCTCCTTGACCATGCCGACGCCGCTGCGCGGCTGCAGCGCGAGCTGGATGGCGAAGCCCTTCTCCTTCGCGGCGGTGACGTGCGACTGGTAGGCGGACAGCGGCTTGCCGTAGTCCAGATACAGCAGGTAGACGCCGGCGGTCACGCCGACGACGGCGGGGAACTCGTTCCAGTAGCGTTTCGACGAGCTGTAGGCGTCGTGCAGCCTGGGATCGGCTTCCGCGTAGATGCCAGGCACCAGACCGTTGACCGACTCGCCCGGCGCCTTGAAGTACTTCCCGCTGCCGAGGCTCGCGTCGTCCGTCTTGAGGTAGAGCTCCGTTTTCGTGTCCAGCGCGTCGGCGTTGCGCTCGTAGGAGACCTGCTCCTGCAGCTTGTCCTCCCCGTTGGGGAACGCGATCATATACGCCGCGCACCGCCGCGCGGCGGCGCGCCACGCGGCGGACGCCATGCCGTACTGCCCGAGCGAGCCGTAGCAATTGGCGATCTCGCGGTAGGCGTTGATGACGTTGATCGCGCTGTCCGCGTCCGTGTTGCCGCGCATATACTGGATGACGGCGGCATAGTCCGTGATCGCTCCGGCGTAATCGCCCGCCGCCTGCTTTGCGACCGCGCCGTTCGAGCCGGTGTAGTAGCCCCACACGCTCGACTTTGTCGCCTTCGGCGCGGAGACGACGACCTGTTCCAGCGCCTCCTCAAAGCCTCCGGCGGCGAACGCCGGAGCAGGCAGCAGCGCAAGCGCCATCACGAGCGCCAGCGCGAAAGACAACCGTTTTTTCATGATTCCCTCCCGTTTGCATCGATATGCGCCGCGAACGCGGCGTCGAACAGGATACTAACACAAACGGGAGAAAAAGGCAAGAGCGCGCGCTCGACGAAGCCGACGCAGAGGCGGCGGCAACGGACAGGCGGTTGACCCGCGAGGAGTTTATGCAGCACATGAGGGGGTACCTGGATGAGCTTTCACGTCAATCAGACACCGCCGTTTGAAGCGGATTTCCGCGACACGGTGGAGTTCCGCCGTTTTCTGCCGGCGCGCGCCGACCTGCCCGCGCGGCTCTCGCAGTGAGCCGCGCGTTATGCCCTGTGCCTGCCCTCTAATCGGATCTTGTCCGCGATCATCGCGATGAACTCGCTGTTCGTGGGCTTGCCCTTCGTGTTCGACACCGTGTAGCCGAAGTACCGCTGCAGCGTCTCCAGATCGCCGCGGTCCCACGCGACCTCGATGGCGTGGCGCACGGCGCGCTCGACGCGGCTCGGCGTGGTGTTGTAACGCTTGGCGACCTCGGGATAGAGCACCTTCGTCACCGCGTTGATGACCTCCATGTCCTGCACGGCGATGACGATCGCCTCGCGCACATACTGGTAGCCCTTGATGTGCGCGGGGACGCCGACCTCGTGGATCACGGCGGTCACCTGGCGCTGCAGGGCGTGAAGCTCGTCCTCCTCCCCCGCCGCGCCGGAGCCGGCGATCTGGCGCATCCGCTCGAGCAGGGAACCGAACTCAAACGGCTTCGGCATGAAAAACGACACGTCCCGCTCCATCGCCCGCGCGACCAGCTCGCCGCGGTACATCGCCGAGATCAGGATCGTTTTGGGCCGCGTCTCCAGCGCCGCCATGCGGTCGAGCAGCCCGAAGCCGTCCAGTTCCGGCAGCAGCACCTCGCTGAGCAGAAGCTGCGGCTTCCGCTCCTCCACGAGACGGAGCGCGGCGTAACCGTCGCCCGCCGTCCCGACCACCTTGAATTCGCCCGTCTCCTCCACGTTCTCGCGCAGCATGGCACGAAACTCCTCATTAGCATCCGCGATAACGACTGTGACCTGATTTTCCATGACAAAAAAATCCTTTCCGTGTTATCGGGCGGCGGCGCCATCCGCCCATTGCGGCAAAAAACGGACGTCTTCGTTTTGCTTGGCTATAAAGTAGCACAATCCGGCAGCATTTTTCAAGCAAAATCTTGTCGATGCGGACGAGAATCGTTCCCCTGTTTTCGACATAATTCGACAATCGGATGACATAACGACAAGTTCCCCGAAAAAATACGCCATATCTTGTGTTTCCATCAAATTTTGCGCACAAGGCAAGAAAAAGATCCCGAAGTCTCCGCTTCGGGATCTTTGTTCGCGCATCGGGTTGCGGCGCGCCGGAGGGAGCAGCTCACCCCCGCTCGAAGATGCGCCGCACGCGCAGCACGCCGTCGATCCGCTCGAGCGCCTGCACCGTGTCGCGCGGCATCGGGTGCGCGAGGTCGAGCAGCGTGTAGGCGTAGTCGCCGCGCGCCTTGTTGGCGAGGTTTTCGATGTTCAGCGCGTGGTTGCCGAAGAACGTCGTGATCTGGGAGAGCATATTCGGCACGTTGCGGTGCAGCACCGCGACGCGCGCCTCCGTCTCGCAGACGCCGGCGTTCACCTCGGGGAAGTTGACCGAGTGGGAGATGTTCCCGTTGTCGAGGTAGTCCTGCAGCTCGTCGGCCGCCATGACGGCGCAGTTGTCCTCCGCCTCGAGCGTGGACGCGCCGAGGTGCGGCAGCACGACGGCGTTCTTCATCCGCACGCTCGCGGGGTTCGCGAAATCGCTGATGTAGCAGCGCACCTTGCCGCGCTCCAATGCCGCCGCCATCGCTTCCTCGTCCACCAAGGCGTCGCGCGCGAAATTCAAAAAGCGCACGCCGTCGCGCATCTTTTCGATCTGCTCCGCGCCGATCATGCCGCGCGTCTTATCCGTCGCGGGAACGTGGATGCTGATATAGCCGCAACGCGCGCAAATATCCTCCACGCTCTCGGCGTGGCGCACGGCGGGGCTCAGGTGCCACGCCGAGCGGATGGAGAGGTAGGGGTCGTAGCCGTAGACGGTCATGCCGAGCGAGACGGCGGCGTTCGCCACCAGCACGCCCACCGCGCCGAGCCCGATGACGCCGAGCGTCTTGCCCATGATCTCGTTGCCGGCGAACTGCTTTTTCGCCGCCTCCGCGTCCTTGGCGACGGCGGCGTTTTCCGCGTTCGCGCGCACCCACGCGGCGCCGTCCAAAATGCCGCGCGAGGCGAGCAGCAGCGCCGCGACGACCAGCTCCTTGACGGAGTTCGCGTTCGCGCCCGGCGTGTTGAACACGACGACGCCCGCCTCCGTGCAGCGGTCAACGGGGATGTTGTTGACGCCCGCGCCCGCGCGCGCGATGGCGCGCAGCCCGCGCGGGAACGCCATGTCCTTCATCTCGGCGGAGCGCACGAGGATGCCCGCCGCCTCGTCCGGCGTATCCACGAGGGTATAGCCCTTGCGGAAGCGGCGCGTGCCGACCTCCGCGATGGGGTTCATGCAGTATATCTTGCGGTCTTTCATCATGGGAAAACGCTTCCTTTTCGTTCAGGCTGTTCCCCATTATGGCACACGCGCGCCGCGCTGACAATTGCAAAAGTGAACGAAAACGAGCCGTTACGGCTCGTTTTCGTTGTCTACCAGTTGCATGATGCTGACCTCGAACGCCACGCGCTCCACGGGGCCGCTGTCGAGCATCTTGGTGTACGCGCGGCTCTGCACGCGCCCTTCGAGCGCGAGGCGGTCGCCCACGCCCATCTCCGCGACGGCGGACGCCACCTGCCCCCACGCGATGCACGGCAGGTAGTCCGCCCGTCCGTAGTGGCGGTTGACGGCGAGGATCACGTCGCAGATGCTCCGCCCCAGCGGCGTGCGGCGCAGGTACGGCTGCTTGCAGATGACGCCGGAGAGCAGGATGCGGTTGAAAAAGCCGCCGTCGCCCGCCTCCAGCTCCTGCGCGAGCACGGTGATGACGAGGCGGCTGCCCTGCCCGCTCTTGTTGTTGAACGAGCGGAGCTGCCCCACGACGCGCAGGCTGTCCCCCGCCGCAACGCCCGTCTTCCCCAGCAGGCTCTCGCTCACGACGACGTTCGGGCGGTCCGCCTGACCGGAGAGGCGGTCTACGCGCAGCGGGAACTTGTAAAACCGCTGCGCGTGGTTCTCGTGGGAAAAGACCGGCTCCGCCTCCGCGACGCCCCAAAGCTCCACATAGTTCTGACACGATTCCATAGGACTCCCCTACCCCTTTTGTTTTGAGTGGTAAATCCTATGAAAAACGGCGGCGGGGTATGCCCGCCGCCGCTCTTTTACGCCATGTGTCCCTTTGCCCGGATGACCGCGACGACCTCGTCCACATACTTCTCGCAGACGGCGTCGCTGCCCGCCTCGACCATCACGCGGATGACCGGCTCCGTGCCGGATTCGCGCACGAGGATGCGCCCCTCGTCGCCGAGCGCGTCCGCGACCTTTTTCACCGCCGCCTGAACGTCGGGGTCGTTCTGCGCGTCGGGTTTGCTCTTGACGCGGACGTTCTTCAAGACCTGCGGGTAGAACACGACAGGCGCGGCAAGCTCGCTCATCGGCTTCTTTTTCGCGAGCAGCACCTCCATCATCTTGAGGCTGGTGAGGATGCCGTCGCCCGTGGTCTCGTACTTCGAGAAAATGATGTGTCCCGACTGCTCGCCGCCGATGCGGTGGCCGTTCTGCACCATATTCTCATAGACGTACTTGTCGCCGACCTTGGTCTTTTCGTAGCCGATGCCGGCCTTGTCGAGCGCCTTGTAAAGCCCGAAGTTGCTCATCACGGTCGTCACGACCGTGTTGTTGAGCAGCTTACCGCGCTCCTTCATGTAAAGCCCGTAGACGTAGAGGATATGGTCGCCGGTGACGACGCCGCCCTTCTCGTCCACGCAGAGGCAGCGGTCGGCGTCGCCGTCGTAGGCAAAGCCCACGTCGAGCTGATTGTCCACGACGAACTTCTGCAAATGCTCGATGTGCGTGGAGCCGCAGTCGGTGTTGATGTTGTAGCCGTCGGGCGCGTCGTTCATCACGTAGGTCTTCGCGCCGAGCGCGTCGAAGACCGCCTTGGCGATCTGCCACGCCGCGCCGTTCGCCACGTCCAAGCCCACCTTCACGTCCTTGAAGCTGTACTTGGACATCGAGATGAGATGCCCGATGTAGCGGTTGCGCCCCGCGACGTAGTCCACGGTGCGCCCGATCTCCGCCCGCTGCGCGATGGGGATCTCCAGCTTGCCGTCGATGTAGTCCTCGACCTTGAGAATGGTCTCCTCGTCCATCTTCTCGCCCTGCCCGTTGAGCAGCTTGATGCCGTTGTCGTAGAACGGGTTGTGCGACGCGGAGATCATGATGCCGCAGTCGAAGTCGTCCACGCGCGTGATGTAAGCGACGGACGGCGTGGTCGTGACGTGCATGATGTAGGCGTCCGCGCCGCTCGCCATGAGCCCCGTGCACAGCGCGTACTCGAATAGATAGCTGGAGCGGCGCGTGTCCTTGCCGATGACGACCTTCGCCTTTTTGCCCTGGTTCGCGCCGTAGTACCAGCCGAGGAAGCGCCCGATCTTGATCGCGTGGTCGAAGGTCAGGCTTTGGTTCGCCTCGCCGCGGAACCCGTCGGTGCCGAAATACTTGCCCATTACGCCCTCCTTTGGACGACCGTGCCGTCGTCCTTCCAAATGCTGTCCGCGGGCACGACGCCGCGCACGCAGGACGTGGGATACACGCTGCTGCGCCGCCCGATGACCGTGCCCGGGTTGCACACCGCGTTGCAGCCGACCTCGACGTGGTCGCCGAGCATCGCGCCGAACTTCTTGATGCCCGTCTCCACGCGCTCCGCGCCGTCGCGCACGACGACAAGCTGCTTGTCGGACTTGACGTTGGACGTGATGCTGCCCGCGCCCATGTGGCTGTAGTAGCCGAGGATGCTGTCCCCGACGTAGTTGTAATGCGGGGTCTGGACGTGGTCGAAGAGGATGACGTTCTTCAGCTCCACGCTGTTGCCCACCACGCAGTCCGCGCCGACGAGCGCGCTGCCGCGGATAAACGCGCAGTGGCGCACCTCGGTGTTCGCCCCGATGATGCACGGCGCGCCGAGGTAGGCGCTCGGAAAGACCTTTGCCGTCTTATGTACCCAGACGTGCTCGCTGACCTCCTCGTACTCCTCCCCCAGCGTGGGGCCGAGGGCGAGGATGAAGTCCTTGATGCCCTTGAGCGCCTCCCACGGGTAGGTGAACCGCGCGAGATAGTCCTTTGCGAGCGTGTGGTCGAGGTCGAAAAGCTCTTGGATCGTGACCATCGCTTACAGCCTCTCCTTCTTCTCGATGTCGAGGAAATACTTGTAAGTGTCCACGGTCAGCTCGCCGCACGCCGCCTCGTCGCAGGCGATGATCGCGCCGTTGTGCATCTGGAGCGCGCTGCACGTCCACTTGTGGCTGACGCTGCCCTCCACCGTCGCGGCGAGCGCGCGCGCCTTGTTGTGCCCGTTGATGAGGATGAGGACTTCCTTGGAATCCGTCACCGTGCCGACGCCGACGGAGAGCGCGTAGGCGGGGACTTTTTCGGGATCGTTCCCGAAGAAGCGGCTGTTGACGATGCGCGTGTCGGTCGTCAGCGCGCGCAGCCCCGTGCGGGACGCGAGGCTCGTGAACGGCTCGTTGAACGCGATGTGCCCGTCCACGCCGATGCCGCCCATGAAGAGGTCGATGCCGCCGTAGGACGCGATCTTCGCCTCGTAGCGCGCGCACTCGGCTTCGGGATCGCTCGCCATGCCGTTGAGGATGTTGATGTTCTCCGGCTTCATGTCGACGAGATGGTCGAAGAAGTTGTCGTGCATGAAGTACCAGTAGCTCTGGTCGTGCTCGTGCGGCAGCCCCACGTACTCGTCCATGTTGAACGTCACGACGTTCGCGAACGACACCTCGCCCGCCTTGTTCATGCGCGCGAGCTCTTTGTACACGCCGATGGGGGACGACCCCGTCGGCAGCCCCAGCACGAAGGGGCGCGGCTCCTTGTGCGCGTTGATCCTGCCCGCGATGTAGCGCGCCGCCCACAGGCTCATGTTCTCGTAATTCTCCTGAATAACGACTCTCATATAGGCTCCTTTGGCGCAAAAGCGCCGTATCATCAAAATAGTCGCGGCGTTCGGGGAGCCTCTGTTACGGTTTTCATTCCGCTTTTTGCTCTCCCCTTGACGACCCGCCGCCTGCCGTGGCAGAATCCGCCGAATGGTTCGATAACTGCCACCCCTCGTCACCCACTTGTCGGGCCCGGCGCTAACCGCTCTCCAAACCTCCTCACGGGAGAAGGCGGTTTTATGGAAACTATTGGTATTCTATCGCAATATATGGCGCAGTGTCAAGAGTTATGTGCGCCCTCGGACACAAGATGTGCGTCCCCGATTGACAAAATCCCGCCCGCATTTTATACTGATTTTCAGTAATCTCACCAACGGAGTATCCGGCCATGCTCAAAACACGCACATGGATCATCCTGCTCGCGGCGGCGGCGATCCTGCTCGCCGCCGCGACCTGTTATACCCTTTCGGCGCGGCGCGAGAGCGCCGTCGCGCAGGTCGTGCTGGACGGCGTCGTGCTGCGGGAGATCGACCTCTCCCGCGTCGCGGAGGCGTACAGCTTCACCGTCGAGACCCCCGACGGCGGCCGCAACGTCGTCTCCGTCGAGCCCGGGCGCATCCGCGTTTCGGACGCCGACTGCCCCGATCAGACCTGCGTGCGTCAGGGCTGGCTGTCCGATCAGGCGTCGCCCATCGTGTGCGCGCCGCACGGGCTCGTCATTTCGCTCAAGGGCGCGGCGGACGCCGACGCCGCGACGCGGTGAGGGCGGCGCGATGGATACGAAACGGCTGACCCGCCTCGCGCTGCTGACGGCGGCGGCGCTGATCCTCTTCACCGTCGAGGCGCAGCTCCCGCCGCCCGTGCCGATCCCGGGCGTCAAGCTGGGGCTTGCGAACATCGTGACGGTGTACGTCCTGTTCCGTTACGGCGCGCGCGACGCGCTGCTCGTGCTGCTGACGCGCGTGCTGCTGGGCGGTATGTTCGCGGGCTCCGCGGTGACGCTGCTCTTCTCGCTCGGCGGCGGGCTTTTGTGCTGGCTCGTGACGCTCCCCCTGCGGAAGCTCCTGACGGAGAAGCAGCTCTGGGTCTGCGGCGTGCTCGGCGCGATGGCGCACGATCTGGGACAGATGGCGGTCTGCGTCGCCGTGTACGGCACGGCGGCGGTGCTGGTCTATCTCCCCGCGCTGCTGCTCGCGGGCATGGCGACGGGGCTGTTCACGGGGCTGGCGGCGCAGGGTCTGCTCATGAAAGCGAGGGGCGGTTTCTGAAACCGCCCCTTCATACTTCCCTCTCCTCAAACCGCTTGAGCGCCGCCTTCGCGGGATGATCCACCCGCCGCCCCGTGTAGTCGAAGCGCGAGCCGTGGCAGGGGCAGTCCCAGGTCTTCTCCGCCGCGTTCCACTCCAGCGCGCAGCCGCGGTGCGGACACACCGGCGAGACCGCGTACAGCCGCCCGCGCTCGTCGCGGTACACGCCGCAGAGCTTCCCGTGCCAGCGCACGAGCGCCGCGCCGCCGCAGGGAACGTCCGCCGCGCGCTCCACGGCGGTGTAAAGCCGCCGCGCCTTGCCGCGCACGGCGTAGAGCGCGCCCTCCATCATCGCCTCGATGGACGCCGACGGGAAGAAGCGCCCGGGCGAGAACACGTCGGCGTAGGGGTACTCGTTGCCGAGGATCTCGGCGGTGAGCAGCGTCGCGGCGACCATGCTGTTCGTCACGCCCCAGCGCCCGAAGCCCGTCGCGACGTGCAGGCGCGGCGTCGAGGCGCCGTAGCGCCCGATGTACGGCACGCCGTCCATCGTCACGCAGTCCTGCGCCGACCACGCGCGGGTCTCCTTCGCCTCGGGAAACCACAGCTTCGCCCGTTCGCGCAGGCGCTCGAACCCGTCGCCGCCGTCCGTGCCGGAGCGGTGCAGCCCGCCGCTCAAGATTAGCTCGTCCCCGCGCTGCTGTAAGCTCCAGCCCCGCGTGTCCGCGTCGAGATACCAGCCGTCGATGCGCGGCGCGCCCGCGAGCGCGAGCAGGTACGCCCGCTCCTGCCGCAGACGCAGGTGGTAGAAGCCCCAACGCTCGAGCATCGGGTAGCGCGTCGCGACGACGATCTCCGCCGCCTCGACGCTCCCGCCGTCGCAGCGCACGAGCGTCCCGCGCACGTCGCGCACGGGCGTGTGCTCGTAGACCGCGAGATCGGGCAGCAGCGCCGCGAGCAGCGGGATCGGCTCGAACGCCGCCTGGCGCGGGAAGCACAGCGCCTCGCGCGCCGCGAAGGGCAGCCCCGCCGCGGCTCGCAGCTCCGCGTCCGCGCCGAGCAGACGCGCGGCGGCGTACT
>JAFSZQ010000036.1 GCA_017458885.1 Oscillospiraceae bacterium | reverse complement strand
GGCCGGTGACGTGCTGCATGAGGTCGTAGAGCGTCGCCTCGGGATTGTCGAGCACGCAGATGCAGGCGTTGATGACCTCGGTGAGGTTGTGCGGCGGGATGTTCGTCGCCATGCCGACCGCGATGCCCGACGAGCCGTTCACGAGCAGGTTCGGGAAGCGCGCGGGCAAAACGCGCGGCTCCTTGCGCGTCTCGTCGAAGTTCGGGTCCCAATCGACCGTGTCCTTCTCGATGTCGCGCAGCATCTCGTTCGCCATCTTCGCCATGCGCGCCTCGGTATAGCGGTAAGCGGCGGGGGGGTCGCCGTCCACGGTGCCGAAGTTGCCGTGCCCGTCGATGAGCGGATAGCGCATCGAAAAGCTCTGCGCAAGGCGCACGAGCGCGTCGTAGACGCTCGCGTCGCCGTGCGGGTGGTAGCGCCCGAGCACGTCGCCGACGCTTGTGACGGACTTGCGGAACGCCTTGTCGAAGGTGAGCCCGTCCTCGTGCATGGTGTAGAGGATGCGGCGGTGGACGGGCTTGAGCCCGTCGCGCACGTCGGGCAGCGCGCGCCCGACGATGACCGACATCGCGTACTCGATGTAGGAGGTCTCCATCTCCCGCACGAGCTCGCTCTGGACGATCTTCTGCTCGGGGTAGCGCAGGGATTCGGGATCGTAGTCCACGTTCTTATGTGCCATAACGATGAAAAACCTCCTTTCTCAGAAGTCCAGATTGACGGCGTACTTCGCCTTGCGCTCGATGAACTCCTTGCGCGGCTCGACCTTTTCGCCCATCAGCACCGTGAACGTCTCGTCCGCGCGGACGGCGTCCTCCAGCGTGATGCGCTTGAGCGTCCGTTTTTCGGGGTCCATCGTCGTCTCCCACAGCTCGTGCGGGTCCATCTCACCGAGACCCTTGAAGCGCGAAATGTCCACCTTCGCGTTCGGGTTGTCGCCGCGCAGCTCCGCGCTCACACGGTCGCGCTCCTCGTCGCTGAACGCGACGCGCGTCGTCTTCCCGCGCGTGAGCTTGTAGAGCGGCGGCACGGCGGCGTAGACGTAACCCTCGCGGATCAGCGGCTGCATATAGCGGAAGAAGAACGTCAGCAGCAGCGTGCGGATGTGGCTGCCGTCCACGTCGGCGTCCGCCATGATGATGACCTTGTGATAGCGCAGCTTGTTGAGGTCAAAGTCCTCGCCCAGACCCGCGCCGAGCGCGACGATGACGGGCTGGAGCTTGTCGTTGCCGTATATCTTGTCCGCGCGCACCTTCTCCACGTTGAGCATCTTGCCCCACAGCGGCAGGATCGCCTGAAAACGGCTGTCGCGCCCGTCCGTGGCGCTGCCGCCGGCGCTGTCGCCCTCGACGATGTAGATCTCCGTGAGCTCGGGGTCGTTCTCGTTGCAGTCGCGCAGCTTGTCGGGCATCGCCGCGCCGCCGAGCGCGCTCTTGCGGCGGATGCTCTCGCGCGCCTTGCGCGCCGCCTCGCGCGCGCGGTTCGCCATCATCGCCTTGTCCAAAATCGCGCGGGCGACGGCGGGGTTCTCCTCCAAAAACTGCTCCAGCTTGTCGCCGACCACGCTCTCCACCAGCGTACGCATCTCGGAATTGCCGAGCTTCTGCTTCGTCTGCCCCTCGAACTGCGCGTCGGGGAGCTTCACGGAGATGACGGCGGAGAGCCCCTCGCGGCAGTCCTCGCCGCTCACCTTGTCGTCGCCCTTGATGATGCCGTTCTTTATGCCGTAGTTGTTCAGCACGCGCGTCAGCGCCGACTTGAAGCCCGTCTCGTGCATCCCGCCCTCGGGCGTGCGCACGTCGTTGGCAAACGACGTGATGTTCTCCTGATAGCCGTCGTTGTACTGCATGGCGATCTCGGCAAAGCGGTCGTCCTTGCCGCCGCTCATGTAGATGACCTTCTCGTGCAGCGCGTCCTTGGACTTGTTGAGGAACGCCACATACTCGCGGATGCCGCCCTCGTAGCACAGCTCGTCGCTCTGCTCCTGCCCCGCGCGCAGGTCGGCGATCTTGATGCGCAAGCCCGCGTTCAAAAACGCCTCCTCGCGCATCCGATCGTGCAAAATTTCGTAGGAATACACGGTATCGTCGAACATCTCGCCGTCGGGCTTGAACGTGACGGTCGTGCCCGTGCGGTCGGTCGTGCCGACGATCTTCATCTCCTGCGTGATGTTCCCGCGGGAGAAGCGCATCTCATAAATTTTGCCGTCCTTGTGCACCTGCGCCGTCAGCCATTCGGAGAGCGCGTTGACCACGCTCGCGCCGACGCCGTGCAGTCCGCCGGAGACCTTGTAGCCGCCGCCGCCGAATTTGCCGCCCGCGTGCAGCACGGTAAAGACGACCTCGAGCGCGGGGCGTCCCGTCTGCGCCTGCACGTCCACGGGGATGCCGCGCCCGTTGTCCACGACGGTGATCGTGCCGTCTTCGTTGATGGTGACGCTGATCTCGGTGCAGTAGCCCGCGAGCGCCTCGTCGATGGAGTTGTCCACAATCTCGTAGACGAGGTGGTGCAAGCCGCTCGACGACGTGGAGCCGATGTACATACCCGGGCGCTTGCGCACGGCTTCCAGACCTTCGAGGACCTGGATCTCCGAGGCGTTGTACTCCTCCGAGACCGCGGTGGTCAGGTGCTTTTCGTTGTTTTCGCTCATTTGCTCTTCTCCTGTTCCTCAGCCCTGCCCAGCAGGGTACGGCTGTTCAATTGCGATAGATAAACGATCTGCCGGTGATACGGGTGGTCGCAGACCAGAAACGATTTTGGCACGTCCTCGCAGGCGTCGAGCACGACGCCGTCCGCCTCCGCGCGCTTCAAGAACTCGCCCGTGCGCTTGGACTGGGACGTGATCTCGAGGTCGAAGACGCCGACGATCCGCCGCGCGGGGATGAGCTGGTCGTTGCCGATGTTGAGATACATCACCGCACCTCCCCGCCGCGCACGCGCAGCACCTTGCCCGCCGCGAGGCTGCCGAGGCGATCCTCCTCGCAGCAGGTGATGAGCACCTGTCCGCCGGAGATGCGGCTGAGCACGAACTCCTGCCGTTTCGGGTCAAGCTCGGATAACACGTCGTCGAGCAGCAGCACGGGCGTCTGCCCCGTGATCTCCTTGTATATCTCGCGCTCGGCGAGCTTGAACGCGAGCGCCGCCGTGCGCGTCTGCCCCTGCGAGGCGTACTGCCGCGCCGCGCCGCCGCCGACGTCCACGGCAATGTCATCCTTATGCGGCCCCGACAGGCACAGCCGCGCCGCCAGCTCCGCCTGCTCGTGGGCTTTCTGATGCGCAAGCAGCCGCTCGATCAGCTCGCCCTGCTCCGCGAACGGGTCGGTCACGGTCTTGACGGTCTCGTAGCGCAGCGCCAAGTCCTCCCGCCCGCCGGAGCACTCCCGATGCGCCGTCCCCGCGAAGTCGGCGAGCCGCGCGCAAAAACGGGCGCGGTAGTGCACGAGCACCGCGCCGGCGATCGCCATGCGCGTGTTGAACTCCGGCAGCGCGTCGAGCAGCGCGGGACTGTCGCCGCTGTCGCGCAGAATGCGCGTCTTGTGCTCGTAGAGGCGGTTGTACTCCGCGAGCGCGCTCGCGTAGCGCGGGCGGAGCTGGCAGAGCGCCTGATCCATGAACCGCCGCCTTGCCGCCGCGCCGTCGCGGATGAGCTGCAGATCCTCGGGGCAGAAAAAGACGGTGCCCAGCACGCCGGACAAGTCGCTTCCGCGCTTTGCTGGCACCTGGTTGACGGTCAGCTTCCGCCGCCTTCCCGCATAGAGCCGCGCCTCGACGGCAAATTCCCGCTCGCGGGAGCAGACCTCGCCGCGCAGCCGCGCCTCGCTCTCGCCGAAGCGGATCAGCTCACGGTCGGCGCGCGCGCGGTCTGATTTTCCGCGGGACAGATAAGAGACGGCTTCCAGCAAGTTCGTCTTGCCCTGCGCGTTCTCGCCGACGATGACGTTGCTCTCGGGCGCGAAGGCGACGGTCTGCTCCGTGTAGTTGCGGAAATTTTGCAGCGTCAGCTTATCGATCCGCATACGCCACCGTCAGTTCGTGTCCGCGGAACAAGACCGCGTCGCCCGCACGCAGCTTTTTGCCGCGCTGAACGCAGGTTTCGCCGTTGACGGATGCCTCGCCCGCCTCGATCGCGCGCTTTGCCTCGCCGCCGGTCGAGACCAGCGCCGCGAGCTTGAGCAAGTCCTGCAGCTTGATGAATTCGGTTGTGATGGGGATGGTTTCCATACCTTACGCCTTCAGCCGCACCGGCAGCACCATATAGAGGAAGTTCTCATCGCCGTCCTCCGCCGGAACGATGATGGCGGGGGAAATGCCGGTGTTCAGCTCCAGCCGCACCGTTTCGGCGGGCGCGTAGCGCAGCGCGTCGGAGAGGTAGCGGTTGTTGAAGCCGATCTCCAGCTCCTTCCCGTCGCCCGCGAGACGGCAGACGTCCTTCGCCTCGCCGTTTGCCGTGCGCGCGGAGAACGTCACCATATCCTGCCCGAACAGGCAGCGCACGGGGCTTTTGAGCTTCTCGCTAATGACGACGCTCACGCGCTCCAGGCTCTCGGTCATCGCCTTGGTATCGACGGTCAGGATGATGCCGTTCTTGCGCGGAATGGCGTTCTTATAGTCCAGAAACTCGCCCTCAAGACGGCGGCAGATCAGCTCCGTGTCGCCGACCTCGAAGAGGATGTGACGGTCGCCGAGCGTGATCTTCACCGGCTCGTCCACGTCCTCGCAGACCCTCTCCACCTCGCCGAGCGCCGTGCCGGGCGCGACGAAGGAAAACACGCCGCCGTCGTGGTTCTCCAGCTTTTCGCGGCGCAGCGCGAGCCGGAAGCCGTCCACCGAAACGACGGTCAATTCCTCCTCGCCGACCTCGAACAGCGAGCCCATGTGCACGGGGCGCGCCTCGTTCGCGGAGACGGCGAACGCCGTCTGGCGGATCATCGCGCCGAGCGTCTTCTCGGGCAGCGAGACGACGTTCTTCTCCTCGACCGCGGGCAGCTCGGGGAAGTCGGCGGCGGGCAGCCCCACGATGTCAAAATCCGCGTCGCCGCAGTGTATCTTGACCGTCAGCTTTGCGTCGGAGACGAGCGTCAGCGTGTCGTCCGGCAGGCGGCGCACGATGTCGCCAAACAGCCGCGCGTTGAGCACCAGCGCGCCGTCCTCCTCTGCGTCGCAGGCGAAGCGCGCGCGGATGCCGAGCTGCATATTGTACCCCGTGACGGTCAGCGAACCGCCGCTGCATTCGAGCAAAAGACCCTCGAGCGCGGGGATGGAGCTTTTCGTGGCGACCGCGCGGGACGCTGCGGACAGGGCGTTTTGCAGTACGAGCTTCTCACAGGAAAATTTCATGGCGGTTTTTCCTTTCTGAAAGAAAAGATGAGATTCTTTTAGTAGACGTAGCAGAAGCGCGGGAAAGCGTGGAAAACCTTGGAAAACGGCGAAGCCGTGGCGCGCCGCGCCGTTTGAAAACCGGTGGAAACACGGCGTCGTTTTCCACGGAACGTCACAGGGAAGGGATCGTCCACAGCGGCGGTGGAAAGGAAACTGTGAATGTTGTGGAAAACGTCAACTGTGGCTGTTGATGTTCAGCGTGATGTCCTTGATGGTCTGAGCGACCGCCGCGTCGCTCTCGAGCTTCTCCGTCACCTGGTCGAGGGAATGGAGTGCCGTGGAGTGGTCGCGGTCGAATATCTTGCCGAGCTCGACGGTCGAAAGCCCCGTGATCTGGCGGATGAGGTACATCGCGATATTGCGCGCCGCGACGACGTTCCGGCTGCGCGAGGGCCCGCGCAGCACCGCCTCGTCCAGCCCGAAAAAGCGGGAAACCTCGCTGATGATGACCTCCGGCGTCGGGATGGACTCGTTGTTCTTCTGCACGGCGTCCTTGACGATCTGCTCGATCTCCGCGTCTCCGATGCGCGACTTGAACAGGTCGCGGTGGGCGTTGATCATGTTCACGACGCCCTCGAGCCGCCGGACGTTCGTCGTGACGTTTTTCGCGATGTAGTCCGCGCTCTTGTCGTCGATGACGAACCCGCGCTGCGCCGCCTTGTTCTTGACGATGGCGACGCGCGTCTCGTAGTCCGGCGCCTGCACGTCCACCATCAGTCCCCACTCGAAGCGGGTGCGCAGGCGGTCGTCGAGCAGCGTCATCTCGCTCGGCAGGCGGTCGGAGGTCAGCACGATCTGGTGTCCCGCCTCGTAGAGCGCGTGGAAGGTATGGAAAAACTCGTTCTGCGTCTGCTCGCGGCCCGCGACGAACTGCACGTCGTCCACGAGCAGCAGGTCGGCGTCGCGGTACTTCGCGCGGAACTCCTCGCCGCGGTTCTGGCGCACCAGACCGACGAACTCGTTGAGAAAGTCGTCGCCCTTGATGTAGATGATCTTCGCCTTGGGCAGACGCTTTTGGAACTGGTGCTGGATCGCGTAGATCAGATGCGTCTTGCCCAGCCCCGAGTCGCCGTAGATGAACAGCGGGTTATAGTGCGCGCTCGCGCCGTCCGCCACCGCCTGCGCCGCGGCGTAGGCGAGCTTGTTGGACTCGCCCACCACGAAGGTCTCGAAGGTGAAGTCGTCCCGCTCGAAGAGCGACGCGGGCTTTGCCGGCGCGTTCTCGTCCCGTCCGGTGACGATCTTCAGCGTGAAGTCGGCGGAGAACAGGTCCTTGAGCGCGGCGAGGATCTGCGCGGAAAACATCTGCTCGATCATGTCGCGCTTGAACTCGTTCGGGCAGATGATGAGGAACGCGGTCTCGTGCAGCTCCACGTCCTCCACCTCGTCGAACCATGTGTTGATGCTCGTCTCGGAAAGCTGCTCGCGCAGTCGGGTGAGGATGAGCTGCCATACGGCGGATACAGAATTCACGGCGCACACCTGCTTTTCTTAATCTATCAGCCATCCTATTGATTATAGCAGAGCCGCGGAAGGATTGCAACGGTTTTCTACATATTCTAAATATAAAGTATTGCGCGGTGCGCCGCGCGCGGAAAAATTTTGGTTGACAGAAATGGAGCGCGCTTATATAATGTCCGTTGCGCCGCTTTTCTGCGGCGAAAACGGGTTACTGCGCGGCTTGCGCCGCGTCGAGTAAGCGCGGCGGACGTCCGCCGCCGGTTATGCTTTCGGAGAAGGAGGAACACGACATGGCAACCAAACGCACTTATCAGCCCAAGAAGCTGCAGCGTTCCAAGGAACACGGCTTCCGCAAGCGCATGAAGACCGCGAACGGGCGCAAAGTCCTTGCCCGCCGCCGCGCCAGAGGCCGCGCCCGCCTGACCCATTGACCAAACGGCGGGAGAGAAAACAGAGAACGACGATCGAATAGAGGGGACGGACGCGGAAAGCCTTTCCAGCGCCGTCCCTTTGGGGCTAGTACGACTGCTTCCGTTCGGAGCGCGCCATGAAACGAGAGACGACCTTAAAAATGAATTACGAGTTTCGCCGGGTCTACAACAGGGGGAAGTCCGGCGTCTCGCCGTTTCTCGTCGTCTACGCGCGCCCCAACCGGAGCGGGAAGAACCGCCTCGGCGTCACGGTCAGCGCCAAGCTCGGCAAGGCGGTCGTGCGCAACCGCGTCCGCCGCAGACTGCGCGAGATCTACCGCCTCTCGCAGCCGGAGCTGAAGCAGGGCTACGACCTCGTGCTCGTCGCGCGCTCGCGCGCCGTCGCGGCGCCGTATCGCGAGCTGGAGCGCGCGTACCGCAAGTGCTGCGGCGCGCTGGAGCTGTTCCGATGAAGCGCGTTGTGCTCGCGGGCATCCGCTTTTATCAGCGGAACGTCTCGCCCCTGCGCCCGCCCGCCTGCCGCTTTCTTCCCACCTGCTCGCAGTACGCGCTCGAGGCGGTGGAGAAGTACGGCGCGGTCAAGGGCGGCGCGCTCGCGGCAAAGCGGCTCGCCAAGTGCCACCCGTTCTATCGCGGCGGTAAAATCTACGATCCCGTTCCCTAGTACCATTCGGAGGAAAACGAGATGTTTTCGACAATCGGCTATTACATTTGCGTCCCGTTCGCGTGGGTGCTGCGCCTGTTCTACAACCTGACCGGCTCTTACGGCCTCGCGCTGATCCTGTTCACGCTCGTCGTGAAGCTGGTGCTGCTGCCCTTCCAGCTCAAGAGCAAGAAGAGTATGCTCCGCATGAACCGCTTTCAGCCCAAGGTGCGGGAAATTCAGGAGAAGTACGCGCGCAACCAGCAGAAGATGAACGAGGAGCTGCAGCTCCTCTACGCGCAGGAGGGCGTCAACCCGATGAGCGGGTGCCTCTGGTCGCTGCTGCCGTTCCCCATCATCATCGCGCTGTACTCCATCATCCGCCAGCCGCTCAGCCGCTTCATGCTGCTGTCCGCCGAGACCATCGAGCGCGTGCGCGAGATCGCGGGCGGGCTCGGCTACGACGCCGCGGCGCTTTCGGGGCGCGCGGCGTTCTACGAGGAGATCCAGCTCACGAAGTTCATCAACGAGCATTTTGAGAGCTTCTCCGGCGTCAGCGGGCTGTTCCGCGTGGATTACAGCTTCCTCGGGCTCGACCTGACCGTGCAGCCGGACGCCGTGTGGCGCCAGTTCTTCACCGGCGGCTGGCCCGTCATCGGGCTCGTGCTGATCCCCATCCTCTCCGCGGCGTTGAGCTTCTTCCAGTCCAAGGCCGCCATGGCGGGCGGCGGACAGGGCGGGGACGCCGCCGCGCGCTCGAACCGCATGATGCTGTACATGATGCCGCTGGTGTCGCTGTGGATCGGCTTCACGCTGCCCGCGTCGCTGGGCGTGTACTGGATCGCGAACAGCGTGTTCCAGATCGTGCAGGACGTCATCCTCAACAAGTACTTCTCCACCCGCATGGAGGCGGAGGAGACCGAGAAGGAGCGCAAAAAGCGCGAGGAGCGCGTCGCGAAGATGCTCGCCGCGCGCGAGCAGCAGCGCGCGATGCAGGAGCAGATGAACCGCGGCAAGAGCAAGCAGCCCCAGAAGCGGCAGGAGAAGAAGCCGCCGGAAAAGGGCGCGTCCACCAGCGAGGCGGGCCGCGTCGGCAACCGCCCCTACGCCCGCGGCAGGGCGTACGACCCCGAACGATATGACGATAAGGAGTAAGCATCCCTATGACACAATACATTGACGTAACGGGCAAAACCGAGGAAGCCGCCATCGACGCCGCGCTCGCGCAGCTCGCGATGGATCGCGACGAGGTCTCCGTCGAGGTGCTCGAGCGCGCCAAGCCCGGGTTTTTGGGGCTCGGCGCGACGCCGGCGAAGGTGCGCGTGAGCTACGACGACGGGAAGCCCGAGCCGGAGGAGACGACGTTCCGCCCCGAGCAGCGCAAGAGCAGGGAGGAGCGCGACGCGGAGGCCGCCGCGAAGAAGGCGGAGAAGGAGGAGCGCGAGCGTCAGGCGGAGGAGGCGCGGAAGAACGCCCCGAAGCCGGAGCTGCCCAAGGAGTTCGCGCCCGAGGTGCTGCAGAACAAGGGCGGCAAGGCGGCGGAGCCGCGCGAGCGCCCGCAGCGTAGCGAAAAGCCGCGCCGCGAGCCGAAGCAGCGCGTCGCGCTCGGCGAGGAGGTCCACGACGAGAAGGCGGAGCAGCTCCGCGCGTTCCTGACGGGGCTGCTCGCCCACATGGAGAGCGAGGTGGAAGTCAAGGTCTACGCGCCGGAGGCGGGCCGCTACAAGGTCATCCTCGAGGGCGAGAAGCTCGGCGCGCTGATCGGCCGCCGCGGCGAGACGCTCGACGCGATCCAGCAGCTCGCGGGCTACGCGGTCAACCATGGCAGCGACAAGAACCGCGCCCGCATCCAGGTCGATGCGGAGGGCTACCGCGAGAAGCGCGAGCAGAGCCTTGAGCGCCTTGCGGACAAGGTGGCGGCGAAGGTCGTGAAGTACCGCAAGAACGTGACGCTTGAGCCGATGAACGCCTACGAGCGCCACGTCATCCACACGGCGCTTCAGGACGTGAAAGACGTATCGACGTTCTCCATCGGCACCGAGCCGAACCGCCGCGTGGTCGTGGCGTACGACAGAAACAAACAGAGCTCGACGACCTGACACCATTTTTTCTCTTTTCTTGCAAGAGAAAAAACGGTTTCAGACGTCCAAAAAAGAGAAAACGCTTTTGGGCAAGTGCCGCGAAAGCGTTTTCTTTTTTTGTGATAAGATGACGCTGTTTTCGTAACTTCACTGACTTCGCCACGACCGGTCGCTCC
>JAFSZQ010000035.1 GCA_017458885.1 Oscillospiraceae bacterium | reverse complement strand
GCAAGCCCGCCGCGACCGCCGCCGCGAAGCCGGAGAAGCCCGCCGCGACCGCTGCGCCGAAGGCGGGCGGGCACGGCGAGGGCGAGAAGAGCGCGCCGCGCCGCCACCATCGCGGCGGACGAGGCCGCCACAGAGGCGGCGAAGCCAAGCCGGAGGCGTAAGGCGTGGGGAAGTTCGACCGTGTTCTGCTGGCGAGCGACTTCGACAACACGCTCGTCCACACCAAGGCGGCCATCGACGCGGGTTCGACGGACGTGCCGCCGATGCCCGCGCGCAACCGCGAGGCGCTGGACTACTTCACGCGCGGCGGCGGGCATTTCTCCGTGGCGACCGGACGGGCGCTGCCCGCGTTCGCGCGCTACGCCCCGACGCTGCCGCTCACCGCGCCCTGCATCCTCGCCAACGGCGCGGGCATCTACGACTTCCGCACGGAGGAATACCTCGTCACGGCGTTTCTCCACGAGGACGTCCGCGCGCACATCGCGCAGCTTTTGGCGGCGTTCCCGCGGCTCCCGTTCGAGATCTACCACACCGACCGGCGCATCCACGCGATGCACCCGAATCGGTACATCGCCGGTCACGAGCATCTGACGCGCGCGAAAACCGTGACCGTGGAGAGCTTCGACGAGGTCGATTTCCCGCTCGTGAAGCTGCTTTTCGAGGACGACCGCGACAGGCTCGACGCGCTGTACGACTACATCCGCGCGCAGCCGTGGGGCGGAGAGTACGAGCTGATCTACTCCAGCGACAACCTGCTCGAGATGACCGCCCGCGGCGCGACGAAGGGCGGCATGGCGCTCCGCCTCGCGGAGCTGCTGGGCGTCGGGCGCGGGGACATCTACTGCATCGGCGACCACAGCAACGACGTCTCCATGGCGGAGGTCTCGGCGCTGCGGTTCTGCCCCGCGAACGCCATCGACGAGATGAAGGCGCTGCCCGGGATGCGCGTCGTGTCCCACTGCGCGGACGGCGCGCTCGCGGACGTGATCGAGGCGCTGGACGGGATATATTGAGCGTGAAAAAAGGAACGAGCCGGAGGCTCGTTCCTCTTTTCAGCGCCGCAAAAAGACCGCTGCAAACGGTGTCGAACCGCATCGAACTGTTGTGCTTGCAAAAACCGTCGAGGCGTGGTAATATCATCTCAACCACACAGCTTCCCCTCATCTCAAGCAGCTTTCATAATCAGCACGATATGGTGTGTGCATTTGGTAAAAATGCACGCTCCACCCAAACACGCCATTGTGCTGATGCTTGGGAAGTTGTGTGGTGCAACGGAGCCGCTGCGTTTTTCGGTGGCACGGCTCCGCCGCGCCACTTTTTTTCTCATGACAAAAAAGGAACGAGCCGGAGGCTCGTTCCTTTTTCATACCATCAGTTCCGCGATCAGGTCCGTGTACGCGCTGGGGTCGTCCAACGGCAGCCCCGCGATCAGCAGCGCCTGATCGTACAGGATCCTCGCGTAACGCTCCGCCTTCGGGCGGTCGGCCGCCATCGCCGCCTCCATCGCGAGAACGGCGGGGTGCGCCGTGTTCAGCTCCAAAACGCGCTCCGCGCGCATCGGCTGGGGCAGGTCGAAGCTCTTGAAATACTTCTCCATCTCGAAGCTCAAACCCGCGCCCGCCGCCATGCAGGCGGGGTGCGTCTTGAGCCGGCGGGACGCCTTGACCTCCTTGACCTTGTCGCCGAGCGTGTCCTTGACGAACTGCATCAGCTCCGGCTTTTCCTCCACGGCGGCGTCCTCCGCGTCCGGCAGCTCCAAGTCGCCGTCCACGATGGAGCGGAAGGGCTTGTCCGCGTAGCTTTGCAGGGCTTGCAGCACGAACTCGTCCGCGTCGCCGGTGAGGTAGAGGACTTCGTACTTTCTGTCCTTGAGCAGTTCCGTCTGCGGCAGCGCGTCGATCTGCGCGACGCTCTCGCCCGCGGCGTAGTAGATGTACTTCTGCGCCTCCGGCATCCGATCGACGTACTCGCGCAGGCTCGTGAGCTTCCGCTCCGCCGAGGAGTAGAACAGCAGCAGGTCGCGCAGGCTGTCGCGGCGCGTCTCGCCGCCCTCGCCCGCGACGCCGTAGCAGAGCGCGCGCCCAAAGTTGGCGTAGAATCTCTCGTAGCCCGCGCGGTCGTCCTTGAGGAACTTTTCGAGGTCGGCGAGCACCTTCTTCTCGAGGTTCTTCGCGATGACGCGGAGCTGGCGGTCGTGCTGCAGCAGCTCGCGCGAGATGTTGAGCGAGAGGTCGGGCGAGTCCACCACGCCGCGCACGAAGCGCAGGTAGTCCGGCAGCAGCGCGTCGCACTTGTCCATGATGAGCACGCCCGCGCTGTAGAGCTGCAAGCCCGCCTCGAACGCCTCGGTGTTGAAGCGCATCGGCTTGCTCGCGGGGACGAACAGCAGCGCCTTGTAGGTCACGCCGCCCTCGGTGGCGACGGTGACGATGCGCTGCGGCGCCTCGAAGTCGCGGGTCAGCCCCTGATAGAACTTCGCGTACTCCTCGTCCGTGACCTCGCCGCGCTTGCGCTGCCAGAGCGGGGTCATGGAGTTGACGGTCTCCCACTCCTCCGCCGCGCCGGAGGGCATACGGATGGGGTAGCGGACGTAGTCGGAGTATTTTTTGATGAGGCCGCGCAGGCGGTAGCCGTCCAGATACTCGCTGTAGGTCTCGTCCGCGGCGTCGGGCTTGAGGCGCAGCACGACGTCGGTGCCGACGCCGTCCTTTTCGCACGCGGCGACGGTGTAGCCGTCCGCGCCCGAGGACTGCCAGCGGTACGCCTGCCCGGAGCCGTATTTCTTCGTGACGACGGTGATCTCGTCCGCGACCATGAACGCGGCGTAGAAGCCCACGCCGAACTGTCCGATCACGTCCACGTCGTCGCGCTCGCCGACCTCCTGCCGGAAGCGGTAGGAGCCGGACGCGGCAATGACGCCGAGGTTGTTCTCCAGCTCGTCCCTGTCCATGCCGACGCCGTTGTCGGACACGGTGACGGTGCGCGCGTCCTTGTCGAAGGAGACCCGGATGGCGAACTCGCCGTGCTCCACGCCGCCGTCGGTGAGCGAGAGGTAATGGAGCTTGTCGATGGCGTCGCTCGCGTTGGAGATCAGCTCGCGCAGGAAGATCTCCTTGTGGGTGTAGATGGAGTTGATCATCAGGTCGAGCAGGCGCTTGGACTCGGCCTTGAACTGCTTTTTGGGCATGAGGCGGCACACTTCCTTTTGTTGGGGGTTCGATATGATTATAAAACTTTGGCGGAAAAAAGCAAGCGCGGCCGCGGAAGGAGTTGTCGCTTTTTACTTTAAACTGCCACTTGAATACGGCAATAAGGGGGAGACCGTGGTCTCCCCCTTGTTGGTCAAATTTCGGCGTCGCTCTCAATAATGAGCTTCTCCGCTTCCTGTTGGGCCTTGATCAAATGGTCTTTCGCCTGCCACACGTTGCCCGCTTCCAACAGTTCGACGGCATCCGCGAGCGCGCCGAATAGCTTGTAATACAAGTCTCTATAAAGCTCCATTTTGCCACCTCCGAATGAAATACATATGTGCAACATTTATATTACATATTTTTGATGCATATTGCAATACAATAGTTGCACAAAATGTATTGCGAGGTGTTGTTGTGGCAAAATTCAAGATTCCTAAAATCCCGCCAACAACGAACAAGAGCATCCGATTTCCAAATGACATCGTGGAGCGCGTGGACAGTGCGATTCGGGGGTTAGATTGCACGTTTTCCGCGTTTGTGGTGGAAGCTGTGCGAGTGGCGTTGGACAGTCTCGACGAGGAAAAGACGGAAAAATAAGCCCAGAGGGGAACGCAACAAGGGGGAGACCGCGGCCTCCCCCTTGTTGCCGTTCACACGTTTTACAAATTCTCGTCGATGACCTTGACGAACTCCTGCGGCGGCATGACGCCGATCTTCTTGTCGATCTCCTCGCCGTCCTTGAAGAACATCACCGTCGGGATGGACATGATCGCGTACTTCTGCGCCAGCTCCGGCTCGTCGTCCACGTTCACCTTGCCCACGACCGCCTTGCCGTCGTAGTCCGCCGCAAGCTGCTCGATCGCGGGGGCGAGCATCTTGCACGGCCCGCACCAGTCCGCCCAGAAGTCCACGACCAGCAGACCGGGCTGCGCGAGCGCCTCGTTGAAGCTCTTTTCGTCGAAATGCTGCAGTGCCATTGTTGTCTCTCCTTTTGTCGTCGTATTTTGATATGCTTATTTGCCTTGCCTGTCCAGATATTCGCACGCGGACAGCCCCGCCACATGGCCCTCGCCG
This sequence comes from Oscillospiraceae bacterium, assembly GCA_017458885.1. Lineage (GTDB taxonomy): Bacteria > Bacillota > Clostridia > Oscillospirales > Oscillospiraceae > Hominicoprocola. Next base: position 347 of record JAFSZQ010000035.1, on the reverse strand, counting down.
ACCGCCTTGGCGACCTGCAACGGCGCGCCGGTGCAGTCGCCGCAGGCGAACACGCCCTCGACGCTCGTGCGCATCGCGCGGTCGACCCTGATATAGCCGCCCTCGGTCTCGAGCGCGGGCAGCAGGTCGGTCGGCGCAAGCGAGGCGCGCAGCACGAACACGCCCGCGCAGGGGACGTCCGTCCCGTCGAGCGCGACGGACTCCACCGCCTGACCGCCCTTGATCTCGACCTTGCTCGCCGCGACGAACGGGATGCCCTCGTCCAGCGCGTCGGGGCGCTTCGGCGCGGTGTAGGTCACGCGGCAGCCGATGCTTTGCAGGTACTTCGCCTCCTCCGGCGCGTCGCT
>JAFSZQ010000034.1 GCA_017458885.1 Oscillospiraceae bacterium | reverse complement strand
ATGGTGCCTCCGGTCGGAGTCGAACCAACGACACGCGGATTTTCAGTCCGCTGCTCTACCAACTGAGCTACAGAGGCAAATGGCGACCAAGAAGGGGCTCGAACCCTCGACCTCCGGCGTGACAGGCCGGCGCTCTAACCAGCTGAGCTACTTGGCCGTATTCTGGTGGGAACAACTGGACTCGAACCAGTGACCCCCTGCTTGTAAGGCAGGTGCTCTAACCAGCTGAGCTATGCTCCCGCGTCCGTCCGCACCCGCGAACGGCAACTGCTATTATACGAGACCCGCCCGCCGGTGTCAACAGAAATTTTCCTGTTTGCCGATTTTTTTGACCGTCTCATTTTCCCCGCGCCTTCCCCCGCGCGATCAGCGCGCGCAGCTCGTCGCCGCTGAAGCGATGCACCCTGTCGCAGAACTGGCACCGGAGCTCCGCGCCGCCCTGCTCGCGCAGCATCGCCTCCAGCTCCGCGGAGCCGAGCGAGAGCAGCGCGCGCTCCGTGCGCTCGCGCGAGCAGTAGCAGCGGTACTCGACGGGCGCGGTCTCCAAAAGCTCCACGTCGAAGTCCGAAAGCACGGTCTTGAGCAGGTGCGCGGGGTCGGGGTCATCGCGCAGAAAGCTCGTCACGCTCGGCGCGGCGTAGACGCCGCCCTCGACCTTGGCGATGGTATCCTCGCCCGCGCCCGGCAGGAGCTGGATCAGATAGCCGCCCGCGGCGAGCACGCTGCGGTCGCGGTCGACCAGCACGCCGAGCGCGCAGACGGTGGGGATCTGCTCCGACTCGGCGAAGTATGCGGCGATATCCTCCGCGATCTCGCCGCCGAGCAGGTCTACGGTGCCGACGTAGGGCTGCTTGAGCCCGAGGTCTTTGATGACGGTCAGCGTGCCGTTGTGCCCCACCGCGCCGCCGACGTCGAGCTTGCCGTCCGCGCGCAGGGGCAGCTCCACCAAGCCGTCGCCGACGCAGCCGCGGACGTTGCCCTCCGCGTCCGAGACGACGAGCACCGTGCCGAGCGGGCCGTCGCCCTTGATCCGGAGCGTGAGGCTCTCGCCTTCGCCCTTGAGGGCGTTGCCCATCATGGACGCGCCCGCGAGCGCGCGCCCCAGCGCCGCCGTGGCGACGGGCGTGAGCCCGTGGATGTTCCGCGCGCGCTCGGTCAGGGCGCGCGTGTAGACGGCGGCGGCTTTGACGGAGCCGTCGCCCGTGATGGCGCGAACAATGCAGTCGTTCATATAGAAAATCACTTTCTTCTTGCAGAGATGTAAATTCTTCCGTCCGCCGCGGTCGGACGCCGCATCCGGCAGTCGCCGCAGGCGCGGACATCGGCAAAGCCCGCCTCACGGAGCCATTGCGCCAAGTCCTCCACGGCGTAGTACCGCTGGCGGTGATATTCCGTACTGCGCGTCCATGCGCCGTCCGCGCGGCGCGCGAACAGCTCGACGCGGTAGTCGAGCAGCCCCCGCCGGAACGCCGTCTGCCAGACGCAGCAGACGCCGTCGGCTTCGTCGAAATACGTCTCGCCGTCCATCGCCTCCAGCTTGCCGAGGGCGTGGACGTCGAACACGAGCGCCCCGCCCGGCGAGACGAACAGCCGCAGCCGCTCGAACGCGCGGCGCACGTCGCGCGCCTCCGTCAGATAGTTCAGGCTGTCGAGGCAGCAGATCGCGGCGTCCACCGTGTCGTTGAGGTCGAGGCGCGTCATGGACTGGTGCAGGAACAGCGGCGGGATACCGCGGACGCCCTCCGCCTTCTCCCGCGCCCGCATGAGCATATCCTCCGAGCCGTCCACGGAGATCAGCTCGTAGCCGCGCTCCGTCAGCAGGCAGGTCATCGTACCCGTGCCGCAGGCGAGGTCGAGGACGGTATGCACCTCGCGCTTCGCCGCGCGCAAAAACAGCTTCTCGACGAACGCCGCGCGGCGGGCGTAGTCCGCGTCGCGCATCAGCGCGTCGTAGGACGCCGCGAGAAACTCATAGCTTGCCATCGTCCATGCGCCCGAACACGCACTCGTAGCCGCCGTCGGAGTCGTTCAGCGAGCGCGAGACGCGGGAGATCGTCGCGCTCGACGCGCCGGTGCGCTCCAGAATGTCGTTGTAGACCATGCCTTTCGTCAGCAACCGCGCGACCTCGAACCGCTGCTCCATCGCGCGCAGCTCGTTGAGCGTGCAGACGTCGCGGAAGAAGCTGTAACATTCCTTCTCCGTCCGCAGCAGCAGGATCGCTTTGTAGAAATCCTCGTTTTTCGCCTTCTTGGCGACACGTTTTCCCAGTGCTGCCATAGCGGCCCCTCCCTTTCTGATCTCGCTTTACAGTGTAACAGAACAAAGCCGGAAAGTAAAGAGGGTTCTTCCGCACCGCCGCCCTGTCCGCGCCATACGATGAAGCAAACGGATCGTTGGAGGGGCACGATGGGACACGAGGAGCCGCGCCTCGCGGAGGCGCTTACGGAGGAGCGGGCGTGGGAGGCGGAGGGCGTCACGGTGCTGACCGCGTCCGTCGCGCTGCCCCGGCTCGCGGGGAACGGCGGGAGCGCAAAACGCTTCAACCGTTATTACCGGCGCTTTTGCCGCGCGTATTTTACATATTGCAAACAGATTTTACTGCCCGAGGCGGCGGACTCCCTGCGCGCGTCGCTGGCGGCGTCAACGCCGTGGGAGTGCGCGCGCGCGGAGCTGCGCTATCGCGTCAGCCACCGCGCGGGCGCGGTGTGGAGCGTCGTGTGCGACGCGCGGGAGACGGTCTGCGGCCTGCCGCCGTTTCTAATCCGGCGCGCCGAGGTCTGGGACGTGGACGCGGGGCTGCCGATGCCGCTCGAAGAGTTCTTCCCGCCGCGCACGCGCTGCAAGAAGACGCTGCTCCGCTTCGCGCGGGAGGAGACGCTCCGCCGCGTCGGGAACGGCGCGGCGTTCCGCGACGACTGGCGCGCCGCGCTGCGCCGCGCGTGGAATGCGCGGAACTTCTACCTGACCGAGCGCGGGCTGTGCTTTTTCTATCCCCTCTGCGCCGTCGCGGGCGCGAAGGAGGGCGTCGTGACGTTCACGGTGCCCTACGACGCGGAGCGGGGCCCGTTCCCGCCGCCGGAGGGCTGACGGCGGAACAGTCGTCAAAACGGACAGGAAAACAGCCTGTTGCTTGGCGAAAGCGCCTAAATTTCACGCGAAGCGGACTTTTTCGTTGCGGGAAAAGCCCGCTTCGCGTTATAATACTACCGTACTTTCGGGCACATTCCATTCCAACCCGCGCGCGGTACTCCACCTTCGTAGCGCCCGCGGGAACACAAAAAGGAGGAAAACCCCCGCCCGACCGGCGGTGCGGCAGTGTGGAGACCTGCCGTAAAGCGGCGCGTCCCGCGCGGACGTCCGCGAGGCTCCGTTCTGCGAAGGCGGCGGGGCTACGGTCAAACGGACATGGCAGAGGTACAACTGAAAAACATCAAGAAGATCTACCCCCACGCGCCCGGCGAGGCAAAGAAGCAGAAGAAAAAAGCCGAAGCCGGTGAAGAGAAGAAGATCAATCTGCAGGTCACGGACGAGGGCGTCGTCGCGGTGCAGGCGTTCAACCTCGACATCGCGGACAAGGAGTTCATCGTGCTCGTCGGGCCCTCCGGCTGCGGCAAGTCCACGACGCTGCGCATGGTCGCGGGTCTCGAGGAGATCAGCGACGGCGACCTGTACATCGACGGCAAGCGGATGAACGACGTCGCGCCGAAGGATCGCGATATCGCGATGGTGTTCCAGAGCTACGCGCTCTATCCGCACATGACGGTGCGCGAGAACATGGAGTTCCCGCTCAAGCTCCGCAAGATGCCGCCCGACGAGATCAAGCAGCGCGTCGACCACGCGGCGGAGACGCTGGGCATCACGCAGTATCTCGACCGCAAGCCCAAGGCGCTCTCCGGCGGCCAGCGCCAGCGCGTCGCCATCGGCCGCGCGATCGTGCGCGAGCCGAAGGTGCTGCTCATGGACGAGCCGCTCTCGAACCTCGATGCAAAGCTGCGCAACCAGATGCGCGCGGAGATCATCAAGCTGCGCTCGCAGATCAACACCACGTTTCTCTACGTCACGCACGACCAGGTCGAGGCGATGACCCTCGGCGACCGCATCGTCATCATGCGCGACGGCTACATCCAGCAGATCGGCACGCCGCAGGAGGTGTTCAACCACCCGAAGAACCTGTTCGTCGCGGGCTTCATCGGCACGCCGCAGATGAACTTCTTCCACGGCTCCAGGCTCGTGCGCGAGGGCGACGCCTACCACGTCGAAGTCCTCGGCAGGCAGATCGCGCTCACCGCCGAGCAGAACGCCGCGCTCGCCGCGAAGAACGTGCAGAGCCGCGAGGTCATCGTCGGCGCGCGTCCGGTGCACATCAGCCTCGGCGACGACGGCATCGACGCGACGGTGGACGTCAGCGAGATGATGGGCTCCGAGCTGCACCTGCACATGAACGCGGGCGGGCAGGACGTCGTCGCCGTCGTTCCCACGACGGCGCTCGAGGGCAGGAACACCGCCATCGGCAGCGCGGTCCGGTTCCTCTTCCCCGCGCAGTTGCTGCACCTGTTCGACAAGGAGACCGAGGAGAACCTGCTGTAGTAGAAGAAAGGACGCCGACCGGCATTATGCCGGTTGGCGTCCTTTTTATGTCTTATCCACGCTGTTTCCCGTGAGACGATCTGACGGTGCGTCTTCGGTCCGCTGCCGCTCTTTGGGATACCAGCGCAATGTAAGGTCGAATAAGGGGTAGCAAATGCCAATTCGCACGGGCAAACAGCGTAGTCCAGACATGGAAATCCAAACGTCATACAAAACGCCGCCCAAAAGCGTTTTTCTCTACGGAAGTTTGAAACCATTTCTCTTTTGGGGCGCCAAAAGAGAAACGGTTTCAAGAGCGTCCCCTATCTTCCGTACAGCTTTGTCATCTCCGCGATGCGCGCCGCGAGCGCCTCGCCGGCTTCGCCGGCGAGCATCCGCCACGTCCAGTTGCCGCCGAGCGTGCCCGGGACGTTCATGCGGTGCCCCGCGCCGAGCTCCAGATAGTCCTGCATCTGCGCGACGAACAGCTTTGCCACCGAGCCCATGCCGCCGCGGATGACGCCGAAATTGAAGCCCTCCGCGTCGTTCAGCCCCAAATACTTTTTCGCGTACGTCAGCTCCGCCTCGCCCGCCGTCGCGCGCCACTCCGCGAGCGGCGCGTTGTCGTGCGTGCCGGTGTAGCAGATGCAGTTCGCGCCGTAGTTGTGCGGCAGATAGCTGCTCGGCTCGTTGGGGTTGAACGCGAATTCCAGCACCTTCATCCCCGGCATACCCGAATCCGCGAGCAGCCGCGCGACCTCGGGCGTCGCGTAGCCCAAGTCCTCGGCGATGAACGCAAGGTCGCGGAACCAGCCGGTCAGCGTGCCGACGAGCTTCATCCCGGGCCCCTTGACCCATCTGCCGCTGCGCGCGGTCGTCTCGCCATAGGGCACCGCCCAGTAGCTCTCGAACCCGCGGAAGTGGTCGATGCGGATCACGTCGTAGAGCTTCGCCGCGCCGCCGACGCGGCGGATCCACCAGCCGAAGCCGTCGCGCTCCATCGCCTCGTAGTCGTAGAGCGGGTTGCCCCAGAGCTGCCCGTCGGCGTTGAAGTAGTCCGGCGGGACGCCGGAGACCTCGGCGGGCACGCCGTGCTCGTCCAGACGGAACATCTCCGGCTCCGCCCAGACGTCGGCGCTGTCCATCGCGACGTAGATCGGCAAATCGCCGATGACGCGGATGCCGAGACCGTTGACATAGCTCTTGAGCGCGCGCCACTGCTTGAAGAACAGGTACTGGATATAGGTGAACAGCTCCACGTCGTCCTTGAGCTGCTTCCGCCAGCGTCCCACCGCCTCGGGGCGGTGCGCGCGGATATCCTCCGGCCAAGTTGACCACGGCTCCATGTCAAAGCGCCGCTTGAGCGCCATGAACAGCGCGTAGTCGGGGAGCCAGTCCGCGTTCTCGTCCGCGAACGCGCGGACTTCCGCGGCGTCGCGTTTCCAGCCGCGCGCCTTGGCGCGCTCGAGCATCGCCACGCGGTGCTCGTAGATCGCGCCGTAGTCCACGCGCCGCGGGTCGCCGCCCCAATCGACCGCCTCGAGCTCCCGCGTTTCGAGCAGCCCGTCCTCGACGAGCAGCTCGAGGTCGATGAAATACGGGTTGCCCGCGTAGGTCGAAAAGCTCTGGTACGGCGAATCGCCGCAGCCGGTGGGGCCGAGGGGCAGGAGCTGCCAGTACTTCTGACCGGCAGCGCGCAGGAAGTCGGCGAATTCGTACGCCGCCCTGCCAAAGGCGCCGACGCCGTAGGGCGACGGCAGCGAGAAGATAGGCATCAAAATGCCGCTGGAGCGTTCCATCGTTCTTTTCTCTCTTCCTAAACTGTCTGCGTATTCGCGCAAAGCTCCCGCGCGCCGTCGGCACGCGGGAAGCTGCGTGATTTTTTTGAGGGTTTCAGCCTTTCACCGCGCCCGCGGCGACGCCCTTGATGATATGCTTCTGGCACAGGAGATAGAACACGATCACGGGGATGATGCTCAGCAGGATCAGCGCCATCGTCGCGCCGAGGTCCACCGTGCCGTAGCTGCCCTTCAGGTACTGGATGTGGATGGGGATGGTGCGGTACTCGTTGATGTCGAGCACGAGGTACGGGAGCAGATAGTCGTTCCACACCCACATGATCTCCAGGATGCCGACCGAAATGAGCGTGGGCTTGAGCATCGGCAGCACGACCGAGAAAAACGTGCGCAGCGGGCCGCAGCCGTCGATGGCGGCGGCTTCTTCGATCTCAAGCGGGATGCTCTTGACGAAGCCGACGAACATGAAGATCGCCAGCCCCGCGCCGAAGCCGAGGTAGACGATGGGGATCGTCCACGGCGTGTTGAGCCTGAGCGAGTCCGCGGTCTTGGAGAGCGTGAACATGACCATCTGGAACGGGACGACCATCGAGAACACGCACAGATAGTAGACCAGCCGGCAGAGCCTGGAGTTGACGCGCGCGATGTACCACGCCGCCATGGACGTGAACAGCAGGATCAGGAACGTGGAAAACACGGTGATCAGCACGCTGTAGAGCGCGGACTTCCAGAACGGGTAGTTGCCGAAGGTCATGCCCTTGATGAAGTTGTCCCAGCCCGCCCACATTTCGCCGCTGGGCAGGTCGAAGGTATTGGTCTTGACGAAGGTGTTGAGCTTGAAGGAGTTGATGACGACCGCAAGCACCGGCAACACATAGATCACGCAGATCACGCCGAGCACGACCGAGAGGATCGTCTTGCTGCGCCGTTCGGCGGCCAACGTCTGATGCTTCATTACTGCTGCACCTCCTTTTTGCGCGTATAGCTGAGCTGGAGCAGTCCGAGGCCCGCGACGAGGATGAAGAACAGCACCGCCTTCGCCTGCGCGACGCCCGGGTAGACCGAGTTGGAGTTGTAGAACGTGCTGTAGATGTTCAGCGCCAGCATCTCCGTCGATTTGACCATCGCGCCGTCAACGTAGGTGATGGGCTGTCCGGCGGTCAGCGCCAGGTTCTGGTCGAAGAGCTTGAACCCGTTCGTCAGCGAGAGGAACGTGCAGATCGTGATGGACGGCATGACGTTCGGGATCGTGACCTTGAAGAGCGTCTGCGCCTTGGTCGCGCCGTCGATCTTCGCCGCCTCGAGCATATCCTCCGGCACCGCCTGCAAGCCCGCGATGTAAATGATCATCATGTAGCCGATCTGCTGCCAGCAGATCAGGATGATCAGGCCCCAGAAGCCGTACTTCGACTCCATCAGGATCGAGGTGTTGTAGCGGGACAGGATGCCGTCGAAAATCATCGACCAGATGTAGCCCAGCACGATGCCGCCGATGAGGTTCGGCATGAAGAACACCGTGCGGTAGAGGTTGCTACCGCGGATTCCCTGCGTCAGCGCGTAGGCGACCGCGAACGCCAGCACGTTGATCAGCACCAGCGACACGATGGCGAACAGCGCCGAATACCAGAACGCATGGCGGAAGCTCGCGTCCTGAAGCGCGGTCGCGTAGTTCCCGACGCCGATGAACTCGGCGTCGCGGATCAGGCGGAATTTGCAGAACGAGAGGTAAATGCCCTGGATGAAGGGCCAGACGAACCCGATGATAAACGCCGCCACCACCGGCCACATGAACAGCGGCGACCACCTGCGCGTCTGCCGGATCAGGGAATTGTCCTTCTTGATTTTTTTGTTCACGCGATCACTCCCCTCCTGATAGGAAACGGAAAGGGGCGGACGCACGCCCGCCCCTTTTCTTCAGATGTGTCAGCCGTTCTGCGCCTTGTACTGGACAGCCCAGCCGTCGATGAACGCGGTCTTGACGTTCTCCCAGTTCGCATCCGACGGGGAAGCGTTGTACTGGTTGAGCGCGGAGACGGCGGCGGCACGGTAATCGTCCACGCCCGGCTGGTAGTTGGTCGCCCAGTCCATGACGTAGCAGCCGTCCGCGGCATAGGCGTCGGCAGCGGCGAGGAAGCCGTTGGTCGACTCCTGCGCGTTCTTATAAGGCATCGCGCCGAAGCTGTCCACCGCGATGCGGGACGCCGCGGGATCGGTGACGAGCCAGACCAGGAAGTCCATGGTCGCCTGCTGATCGGCTTCGCTCGCCTTGGCGTTGATCGCCCAGCAGTTCTCGGTGCCGCAGTTGAGGCCCGCGTTCTCCTCGCCGGAGACGCCGCAGTAATACGGGATCATCGTGGCGTTGGGGACGCTGTCGGCGACGGCGCTCCACTCCCAGGAGCCCTGCACCCAGAACGCGGCTTCGCCGTTCTTGAACTCCGCCTCGGCGTCGTGGCCGCCGGTGGCGAGGGAGGTGCGGTCAACGAGGGAGTTCTCGACCGCGAGGTCGTAGAGGTTCTTGTAGTTCTCCATATACGCGCCGGTCAGGCTGGGCGGGCACTCGGTCCACTTCGCGCCGGCGTCCTGCTCCTCGTAGTAGTACTCGAGGTTGATCATATGACCGGTGTAGCGCCAGGAGGAGCTGGAATCCATATCGTTGGACGTGAAGGCGTCAAAGCCAAGCGTCGCGGCGTTGGCGTGGATGTCCTCGGCGACCGCCTTGAGGCCGGCGAAGTTCTTCAGCTCGTCCATGCTGTGCCCCGCCTGCTCGACGAGGTCGGGATTGACGATGATGCCGTAGCACTCGAAGCAGTAGCCGATGGAGACCAGCTTGCCGCTGTCGTCATACAGGTTGTAGGCGTCGGTGTTGAGCTGCTCGGCGATCGGCGTGCCGGTCAGGTCGAGCGCGTAGTCGCTCCAGTCCTTGACGGAGTTGGCGTTGCCGATGACGAACAGGGTCGGCGGCGCGCTCTTATCCATCTCGGCGGTCAGGGTCTGGCTGTAGGTGCCGGAGGCGGCGGTGACGACCTTGACGTCGACGCCGGTCTGGTCCTTGTAGAGCGCGGCGAGCTGCTGCAGCGCGTCGTCGGACTCGGGCTTGAAGTTCAGCCAATAGACGCTGCCCGTCGCGGCGGAGGTCTCGTCCGCCGGAGTGGTGTCTTCCGCAGGGGTGTTGTTCCCGCCGCTGCAGGCGACGAGCGCGAGCGCCATCACAAGCGCAAGGGTCAATGCCAGGATCTTTTTCATAACCATTCTTCTCCTTCTACGTCTGAATACTATATAAAATGCCGCGATGACATCTTATACCGTCCCGAGCTCCAAGCTGTCTGTAACATTCCATACAACTGTGTGTATTTTACCAAATATACCCCGTGTCCGTCAACCGTCTTACAGCAAGTTCGCCCTTTTGGATAAAAGTCCCGCCCGCGTTTTTGGCAGGACGCACAAATAAACGGCTCAAACCACGGCGCGGCCGTCTGACCAGACGGCGCGGACGGCGCTCTTGTCCATGAGATAGATCGCGCGCTCAAAGCGTTCGCGGAGCGTCAGCGCGCGCACCGGCTCGGGGAACGCGCCGTCGTCCACGACGACAGCGTGGAGCGGCTGTCCGACGGCGAAGCCGCCGTCCGCGCCGAACCAGCGGTGCCCCGCCGTCGAGCCGAGGTAGTACGCCTCGTCCACGGTGAGGAAGGCGTCCTCGCCGCCGGTGTGCATATAGCGCATCTTCGAGGCGCGGATGCTCATCGCGACGACGCGGTTCAT
>JAFSZQ010000004.1 GCA_017458885.1 Oscillospiraceae bacterium | reverse complement strand
GCTCTGCGCGGCGCCGTCGCCGCCGATGAGGGCGTTCCGGCGGCGTGGGCGCTCTGCGGCAGCGGCGCGAGCGACCTCATCTACCGCGCCGTGTTCGCGGCGAAGCCGCGCCGCGCGCTCGTTACCGCGCCCTGCTTCGGCGAATACGAGGCGGCGCTGGAGGCGGCGGGCTGCGACGTCGTGCGATACCCGCTGGATGGCGATTTCCGGCTGGACGCGGGCGTGTTGGACGCGCTGCGCGGCGTGGAGCTGGCGTTCTTCTGCCAGCCGAACAACCCCAGCGGCGTGCCCATTGACCCCGCGCTGCTGCGGCGCGCCGCGGAAGCGCCCTGCCGCGTCGTCGTGGACGAGTGCTTCCTCCGCTTCCTCGACGCGCCGGAGGCGCACAGCGTCAAGCCGCTGCTTGCGTCGCATCCGAACCTCGCGGTGCTGGACGCGCCGACGAAGACCCACGCGCTCGCGGGCGCGCGGCTCGGCTGGGCGCTGTGCGCAGACGCGGCGTTCCTCGGCGCGATGCGCCGCGCGGGACAGCCGTGGGCGGTGTCGAGCCTCGCGCAAGCCGCGGGGATCGCCGCGCTCGCGGACGCGGACTACCTCGCGCGCCTGCGCGCGCTCGTGCGGACGGAACGCGCGTGGCTGCATGAGCGGCTATGCGCGCTGGGCCTGCGCGTGGCGGCGGGAGAGGCGAACTTTTTGCTCTTCCGCTGCGAAACGCCGCTCGGCCCGCCGCTGCGCGCGCGGGGGATACTCCTTCGCAACTGCGGCGATTTCGCGGGGCTGGACGAGAACTGGTACCGCGCCGCCGTGCGGACGCGCGCGGACAATGAGCGGCTGATCGCGGCGATCGGGGAGGCGTTGGCGTGAGCAAGTGCATCATGATCCAGGGCACGATGTCGGGCGCGGGCAAGAGCCTGCTGTGCACGGCGCTGTGCCGCATATTCCGGCAGGACGGCCTGCGCGTCGCGCCGTTCAAGAGCCAGAACATGGCGCTCAACAGCGGCGTCACGCGCGACGGGCGCGAGATCGGGCGCGCCCAGATCGCGCAGGCGGAGGCGGCGGGCGTCGAGCCGGACGCGCGCATGAACCCCATCCTGCTCAAGCCGACAAGCGATATGGGCAGCCAGGTCATCGTCAACGGCGTCGCGCGCGGAACGATGACGGCGGCGGCGTATTTTGCCTGCAAAAAGCGGCTCGTTCCCGACGTTCTGGCGGCGTACCGCAGCCTCGCCGCGGACTACGACGTCGTCGTCATCGAGGGCGCGGGCAGCCCCGCCGAGATCAATCTGCGGGAAAACGACATCGTCAACATGGGGCTCGCGGAGCTGCTCGACGCGCCGGTGCTGCTCGCGGGCGACATCGACCGCGGCGGCGTGTTCGCGCAGCTCTACGGAACGGTGGCGCTCCTGACGGAAGCGGAGCGTGCGCGGGTAAAAGGGCTGGTCGTCAACAAGTTTCGCGGCGACGCGGCGCTGCTCGCGCCGGGGCTGCGGCAGCTTGAGCAAATGACGGGCGTCCCCGTACTCGGCGTCGTGCCGTACCTGAACGTCGAGATCGACGACGAGGACTCGCTCGCGCCGCGCCTCGCGGCGAAGCAGACGGACAAGCCCGTCGATATCGCCGTGATCCGCCTGCCGCACCTCTCCAATTTCACCGACTTCGCGCCGCTCGACGCGCATCCGCTGCTGGGCGTGCGCTACGTTTTGCACGCAGACGAGCTGGGGGAGCCGGATATGGTCGTCCTGCCCGGCACGAAAAGCACGATGGCGGATCTGCTCTGGCTCCGCCAAAACGGCTTGGAGGCGGCGATCGCGCGCCTTGCGGCGCGGGGGACGCCGACGCTCGGCGTCTGCGGCGGGTATCAGATGCTGGGTGAGGAGCTGCGCGACCCTGACGGCGTGGAGGGCGGGCAGCCCGTCCTGCGCGGCATGGGGCTGCTGCCCTGCGTGACGACGTTCGCGCCGCGAAAGACGCTCTCCCGCGCCCGCGCGCGCGTGGGCGGCATAGAGATCGAGGGCTATCAGATACACATGGGCGAGACGGAAGCGCGCGGCGAGGCGTTTTGCCGCTTGGAAAACGGCGAAGCCGACGGCTGTGTGCGCGGGAACGTCTGCGGGACGTACCTGCACGGTCTGTTCGACAGCGGCGCGCTGGTGGACGCGCTCGCGGCGCGGCTGTGCGAGCGGAAGGGCATGGACGCGGAGCGCGCCCCGACGGAGGATCGCCGCGCGTACCGCGAGCGGCAGTACGACCTGCTGGCGCGCGGCGTGCGCGAGGCGCTGGATATGGACGCGGTCTACCGCGTATTGGAGGGCAGGGCATGACGGCGATTACGAACCCCGCCGACATCGAGCGGGAGAGCATGGCGATCATCGAACGCGAGCTGGCGGAGCGTGGGATACCCATACCGCCGGAGCACGCGGCGGTCGTGGAGCGCGTCGTCCACGCGACGGCGGACTTTGACTTTGCCGAAACGCTGTACTTCACGCGGGACGCGGCGGCGCGGGGCGCAGAGGCGCTGCGCGGCGGCGTGGTCGTGACGGACACGAACATGGCGCGCGCGGGCGTGAGCGCGGCGGCGCTGCGGAAGCTCGGCGGCGAAGCCGTGTG